>CAZSOH010000056.1:0-5829 GCA_964608535.1 uncultured Candidatus Peribacteria bacterium | reverse complement strand
ATCACAGGAGATTGACGAAAAAACATTTATTATGTATAATATAAAAATAACCAAACAAAATTATGAGCGAAAAAGGGCAAAGAATTCCATGGGAAATTGAAACCATTTACTCAGATAAGTTCCGAAACAGAATTCGGGGACTCATAAATCATTTTGAAACTCAGTTATCAGGAGTAGAAACAGTAGATGAAGTTAGTGCAATAGAAAGGTTCACAAGAGGAAAACTGGGCCAAATCACAGAGAATACCAATTGGGAAAATAAGAGAAAAAAGGATCATGACGTTCACCGTGCTGACGGATTGATTTTAGATGTACTCGGAAGACGCATTAGTGAAATCAATAAGGGTAATGTGTCGGAAAATTCGACAACAGCTTAAACAGCCGAATCACAAATCCCCCGATATGCGCAGAATTTGCAAGCGAAGCGATCAGGCTTTGGGGTAAAATCACCCTGATTAATCTGATCGGCCGTTTCAATGATTTCCTGCTTCACCTTCTCAATCTGCTTTTCATCCGGCTCAGTGGATACCTTCAGGTCATCGTCCAGAAAGTAGAGGGTCATTTTAGAGGCAGGCTTGCCTAAACATTCTTTGGTCGCCATGGCGTAGATCTGAAGCTGAAGGTCTTTATCAACCTGGGCCTGTGACTTGGATTTCCCGGTTTTATAATCGATGATTTCAAGAGAACCGTCTTCCAGTTTATCGGCCCGGTCAATCCGTCCGGAAAGCGTGTAATCCCCTACTTTCAGTTTAAATCCTTTCTCCAGAAATTCAATCTGAGGCATCCGCTCTTTAAAATGTCCGTAAAAAAGGTCCAGAATCTCCTTTCCCCTATGTTTAGCGGATTCCATATGCTGACGGCTCTCATAGCCCTGGCTCACCCATTTTTCCTCATAAAAAGTTAAAAGGCGGTCCAGCGATAAGTCCTCGTTAAACTCCGTGAAGAGAGAAGCTTGTTTGGTCTGGGTCACCAACCGGTAAAAAGCAAGAAGAGTATTATGGAGGCTGATCCCAAAACTCAGCGCCCCGCTCGGTGGCTGAGGGATTTTATATATATAGGAATACTGGTACTGCCTGGGACAGGTTTTATAAGTCGAAAGCTGTGAGTAACTGAATTGAACGATTGGTTCAGTCCTTGCTTCGCTTGAGACTTGAGACTTGAGACTTGAAACCTGTGGTTTTAAAAACTGTTCCACCCCCTCCGCTGTCTTTTCAATCTGCGTCACTTCTACCTCATCAATAATCTCATCGATAAACTTAGACCGCTTGTTCACTCTCGGCTTCGAAGCGAGAGAGGGTGAATAATAATCGGAATGAAGCAGAAAGAGCTTTTCCTTCGCGCGGGTGCAGGCCACATAAAAAAGCCTCCGTTCCTCCTGGGTATGAACATCATTCTCTGTCAGGATTTCATGGATGAGCTCATCGGGAAGAGGGATCAGATCCTGGCGGTTGTCGGTAGGAAAGCGCCGGTTCACCAGATTGGCCAGAAAAACCGTGTGAAATTCCAGGCCTTTCACCCCATGTATGGTCGAAATCTGCACCCCGTCCATACCGGCAACGTCAAATTTAGCCGAAGGGTTCTCGCCGCTTTCAGTCGCCAGATCCAGATAAGCGACAAAGTCGACCACCGTCTTCGATTCATTCAGCCGTTCAAACTCACGGATTTTAGAGAAAAAAGTCGCGATATTAGTGATTTTCTCCTCGGCTTCAATGCTCGCGTCTGCCAAAAGCCCCTCATAAAGTTTTACCGATTCTGTAAAACGGTAAAGCGTTTCGCCAACGGTATGGGCTTTTGAATAATCGAGAAGATCCGAAACGGTACCGGTCAGAAACTGACAGTCAGGATTACCCTTGACCTGACTCCAGACCGACGAATACTTTGATTTGGCGTCCGCAATCAGGCGGGTGATGGTTTCCATAGTAAGATTCCAGAAAGGAAAGCGAAGGACCTGATAAAAACTGATGTCGTCCGCGGGATTGGAAAGGACACGAAGAAGGGAAATGAGTTCTTTGATCTCAGGCTTATCGTAAAGTCCCCGCTCAGAGAGAAACTGATAGGGAATATTGCGTTTCCGGAGAGCTTCAATGAACGGATGGGCATAATGGTTCGCCCGGACCAGAAGGGCGATCTGGGAAAGCGGAACCTGAGCCTTTTCAATCTGGTCGAGAACAAACTCAACTTCCTGATCGAGGGTGGTGCAGTGGGCCAGGATAATCGATTCCTTTGTACCGGGCGTCTGGGCCTTCAGCTTCTTATCAACCGAGGATTTAATCTCTAGACGGTCCGGATTATTGCGTGAAATTGAAGTATAAGAAAAATCAAGGATTTTCTGGCTGGACCGGTAATTTTGGGTCAGGACAAATTTCTGAAGGTCAGGATATTTTTCCTCAAACTGCAGAATATTTGAAATGGCCGCACCCCGGAACTTATAAATCGACTGGTCATCATCACCCACCACCATCAGGTTCCTGTTCTGGCCCGCGATCAGGTCACAAATTCGGTTTTGGGAAATATTGGTATCCTGATATTCATCAACCAGTATATAGAGGTATATTTCCTGAAGGCGCTTAAGGATGTTGGGGCGCTTCTCGAGAAGGTATACAGTCTTTTGCTGAAGGTCGGCAAAATCGAGATACGAATTCTCTTCAAGAAGACGCTGATAAGTCCGATAAGCTTCTGCCAGTTCCTGAAGTCGCTTCGCCTCCAGAATTTCTTCATCAGCACTTGCCTTGTCGGCTTGTTTTTTCGCGTAATCCAGATAGACCTGAGGGTCGATCAGTTCTTCTAAGCCTCGAAAAGTGCGAAAGAAAAGCGTCGATAAATTTAGTGGGATTGCCGAGCGGCCGGTAATAATTCAGATCAAATTCAAATAAATGTTCCCGCATAAATTGCCACTGCTGGACACCCTCAAGAATGGTGAAATTCGGCGAAATCCCGATATCGATACCGTATTGGCGAAGGAGCTTCTCACAAAAAGAATGGAAAGTGGAAACATTGATGGATTCGTAACCGATGGGCATGAGAATATCCAGACGCTCCTCCATTTCAGCGGCCGCCTTTTCGGTAAAAGTGAGGGCTAAAATCTGCTCATTCCGGCAGGCCTTCCGGCGGATCAGGTGGACGATACGCTCCGTGATTACCCGTGTTTTTCCGGTTCCTGCCCCCGCAATCACCAAAGCCGGGCCTTCAGGATGCAAAACCGCCCGCAACTGTTCAGAATTTAAATGGGCTAAATCATCATTTTTTCCTGAAAGCCGGATTGTCAGATCCGCCTCATCTAAAGTCTCTGATTGCTTGTTAAAGGTATCGTCAGACATAGTGTAATGGGATTATAACTAAAATAAGGACTCAGGAATAGATTTACTTAATCCTGAATCCTTACTTTTTAATCCTGAATAATTATTCTTCTTCCTCTTCTTCTTTCTTTTTCTTAGCCGTCTTTTTCTTAGGTTTTTCTTCTTTTACATCTTCTTCAGCGGTTTTCTCAGCGACTTCTTCTTTTTCAGGCTCAGCTTCTTCTGCTTTTTCCTCTTCAGCATCCTCAGCGGCCTTAGCCTTTTTAGAGGCCTTAGTTTTACCCGAAGCCTGCTTCAGGCTGAGTCCGATTCGGTGCTCATCCCGGTCAATATTGATCACAACAGCCTCAACCTTATCTCCGATAGAAAGGAAGTCGCGGGGATCATCCACCTTCTGGTCAGAAATCTCAGAGAGATGCACCAGACCGTTAAGGTCATCTTCAAGCTGGACAAAGGCGCCAAACTGAGAGAAGCGGTTGATCGTTCCGCTGACCTTCGCGCCGATCGGATATTTCTTTGAGATTTCTTCCCATGGATCAGGAATAAGACGCTTGATACTCAGTGAAAGTTTATCTTTTTCGATACCAATGATCTGAACATCCACACTATCCCCTACTTTGGCATACTGGTGAGGATCACTGACGTGGCCCCAGGCGATTTCAGAAATATGGACAAGGCCTTCAAGACCATTGAAAGTTACGAAAATTCCGAATTTTACAACACCGCTGACACGTCCGGTTACTTTATCGCCGACATTAAGCTTCTGGAGGGCTTCAGAACTATCGCTCTGAATCGCCGCCCGTTCAGAAAGAATCATCTTGCCGGAAGAACGGTCAATATTGATTACCTTAACCGTAAATTTCTTCCCGACAAGTTTTTTAAGGCGCTGGAGAATCTGGTTTGAATCGGCTCCGTCCACCCGTGGATAATGAATAGGGGCAAGCTGTGAAACAGGTATAAAGCCTTTGATCCCGTCAACATCCAGAAGAAGTCCTCCTTTGTTGGCTTCGTTCACATTCACCTCAACGATTTCACCATCTTTATAGGCCTTTTCAAAACGATCCCAGGCATTGGCCTGAGAAGCCTTGCGAAGCGAAAGAACCACCATCCCATGTTCATCCTCATCTTCCACCACCACCGCTTTCACTTCATCGCCAACGGTCAGGTCTTTAATAGTTCCGGCGCTGTCATGGGTTTCCGCACCGGCAATAATACCAACGGCTACACCGTTAAGGTCTACAACGATCCGGTTTTTTCTCAGGCTGATCACATTTCCGGTTACCACAGTGCCGAGCTCAGGTTTTTCGTAAACACCTGAATCCATCAGCAGGGCATCCATCGTCAGCTTGTCGTCAACAATCTTAAACATAGTAAGTAGTGAGAAATGCGTTCCGAACGGAATGTTGGGCCGATTCGTGAATCGGATCAAATGGAGTGAGGATGAATTACGCAGGAAAGTACGTGCCGTTCACGGCCAGGACTTTCAGAGTAATTCAAGCATTTCCCTATTAAAACAGCACAGGGCCGCTCATAAGGATACGTATCTCTCTAAGTTAAGAATTAAAGTGCATCCAATCTGACAAATTCATATCAAAAAAATCAGCAGATTGAGTTATAGAATATCGCACTCAGAGATTAATTTTCCTCTGCTAAAGGAGAACCTGTCTCTGAAAGCAGAAACATTTTAATATCATTAAGAAAAGGAGTCAACAGAAAGTTAACTCAAATTTAGCCCCCCTTCAATTAGGGCAAGAGGGCCGATGCATCGACCTAAAAGAAGGGAAAAGAAAAGAAAATCACCGGATTCCGCCTTCAGCCACTTCGTAAATCACTTTTTTCCCGTCAACCACCTCCAAAAATGTTTTGTGGGTAGTCGTGATAAATGTTTGGGTATTTTTTATGATATTGAAGAGTACTTTTTGCCGCTCATCATCCAGCACCGAAAAAACATCATCTAAAAGGAGAATCGGATAATGGCCTTTTTTAGTTTTCAGCAATTCAATTTCGGCAAGTTTTAGGGCTAAAACCAGACTCCTCCACTCCCCCCTTGAGGCAAACGACTTCATATCGCGGCCATTACACAAAAAAATAAGATCATCACGATGCGGCCCCAGATGCGTTGAACCAGTAACAAGATCGCGCTTTTGACCTGAAGTCAGTGAATTCAGATAAGCCGACCGGTCTTCAGCCGTAACGGAAGGTGCGTATTTAAGAGACAGTTCATCCTTTTCGCCGGAAACCTTACGATAGAGGGCGGACGCAATGTCGCTGAGTTCTTCAATAGTCTTTCTCCTTGAGTGTATTATCCTCAGGCCAAGTTCAGCTAATTGTTCATCCCAGAAAAGAAGTTCCTCCGGGGAAGCGTGCCCAAGCTCAATTCGTCTAAGGAGTGAATTTCTCTGACGCACAATCTGCTGATACTTAAGGCTGTCTTCCAGATAACCCCGGTCAATCTGAGAGATAAGCAGATCCAGATAACGGCGGCGAACACTCGGGGAGAGATGAATCATACCCATATCATCCGGTGAGAAAA
>CAZSOH010000055.1:0-5841 GCA_964608535.1 uncultured Candidatus Peribacteria bacterium | reverse complement strand
CCCACTGTTGCAAAAACTGGTGTCTAGAATTTGTAATTGTTGAAATGGAAGAGTATTTTTAAAAGATTATGCAAACTTTTTTCAGACTTCACTCCTCTGAATGTCTTCAGACGTGCTTTTATCTGCCCGTTCAGGTTCTCCAGCAATGCGGTTGTCCTAGGTACATCTTCTTCGTATGAGAGGTGTAAGACAGCATTGGGCAGTACAGCCCAAAACCATCTGAAAATCTCATATCTTCCCGGGAAAATACGTTCAAATTCTCGGAATTGATCAATTCTTTTGGGTAAATCTTCAATATTATTGGTTTTGAAAATGCCCTTAATCCTGCTGTAAAGAATGTGGTCTTTGGGCTTCTTCCACCCCCACTCATTCGCAAGGCCCTTCCTGAGGTTTTTCAGAAGATGAAAGAGACACCTTTGGTGAGGCAGACCCTTTTCCTGCACAACTGTCAGGATTGCGGAAAAACCGTCACTGACAATACAGGCAGGTCTATACCCCGCTTTATCCAGCCTCTGAAGTACATAGCTGTAAGCGGTTGCATTTTCTGTGACATCAAACCAGTAATTCACTACACCAACCCCTGTATCGTAGGCAATTATTATAGCTATGTCCCTGCCCTTCACTTTGGTAAAAGTGGCATCCAAAAGGAGAACTCCTGAAGCCTTTTCTTTGTTTTTTATATAATTTTCCAAAGGGGAGGGAATGTGCTTTGCATATTGCTGAACAAGCCGCCATTTGGCTGTAAAATCCAGACCGGTCCGGTCTTCTATTCTTCTCAGGGTACTGCGATCTAAAATCCATTGTTCTGCCGCCGCTCTGAGCTTTTTGGTTATGTTTTTAGGAATTCGAAACGTCACATTACAATCCTTGCATTTACGCCTTCTTCCACCATATTTTTTTAATCTTTGCACTGTTGCAGCTTGTACATCTTAACCTCGGCATGAATAAAATGGTTAGTTTTTGGCTTGAATATAACAAAAAAACACAATCTCAGACACCAATTAGTGCAACAGTGCTTCTATTCATCTTTGGCAAACATCCTGATCTTTCCTTTGCGGAGCTGGAAGCCCGCTATCCTGATTCCAAGATGCGGAGGGGCGGCGACAGTTTTGCCATTATGGAATCCGAACGCGTGATTGATCAGAATGAATTCAATCATTTAGGCGGATCGGTTAAATGCGCGAAGGTTTTGGGCGAATCTGACATAGACAATCAAATTGACGTGCTTTCTGAACTGCTTTTTTCCCATTATAAAGATGTAAAACTAGATTACGGCCTATCGGTTTACAGCTTTTCTGAGAAGCATTTACGGCCGATTCTTCTGAAACTGAAAAAGAGGCTAAGGTCAGAGGGGGTGAGATCCAGGTTTATTAATAAAGATTTCAAAAATATTACCGCTGCCCAATATAAATCAATAAAAGAAAAGGGAGTTGAGCTGATTATTGCGAAAACAAATGAATCCTTTTTGATCGGAGAGGTGGCTGCTGTTCAGGATATTGACGCTTACAGCAAGCGGGACTTTGAAAAACCTTTCCGTGACATGGGGATGGGGATGATGCCCCCTAAGCTCGCCCAGATCCTCATCAACCTTACGGGTGTTAAGGGGGTTATATGGGATCCTTTCTGCGGGGGCGGCACCCTTTTGATGGAAGGGCTTTTGATGGGGCATGAGATGATTGGCTCAGATATTGATTCAAAACATATAGAGGGAGCGGAAAAAAACCTTAACTGGCTCATTAATAATTTTGAATTAAGAATTATGAATTATGAATTAAGTGTCCATGATGCTACCCTGCCGATTGATAAAAAATTTGAAGCGATTGCTTTTGAAGGTGACCTAGGGATTCCTCATAACCAATCCATAAAACCTGAAAGGCTGAATCAGATTATTGCCGGGCTTGAGGATCCGTATATTCGGTTTTTCCAAAGTCTTAAAGCGATGAAATTTAAAGGGCCGGTGGCGGCAGGTTTGCCTTATTTTAAACTGAGAAACGGTCAGGAGAGATTTTTGTCTGAGGCTGTCCGTCAGATTGAAAAACTAGGTTTCGAAAAGACCCTTTCACTGAAGTATTCACGCGAAGGGCAGGCGGTGGGGCGGGCGATTTACCGGTTTAGCCTGCAGTAGTTTTTTTTGATAAGGCCGAAATTGCCAGGATAGAAATAACGGTGGTAATAAAGGCCATTGCGACCAGGATTGAAAAAACGTTTTGGGTGATGATTCCCATCTGAAGGCCAAGGGTAGTGATGACCAGCTCTGTGGCGCCCCGGTTATTCATGGAAAGACCGACAATTAAGGATTCCCGATTGGATAATTTCAGCCATCTGGCCACCAGTCCACTGCCGATCAATTTGCCGAAGAGCGCTACTGCCACAACAGCGAGCAGAAAGTAGGGGGCTGCCGCGAAATGGGAAAATTCTAGATGAAACGCCAAGCTGGCGAAGAAGATGGGACCAAAAAATCCGTAACTTAAGCCGTAAACACGGTCTTCTATTTTTTCAAACACTCTTTTATCCAGCACTTCTTCGTTGATGAAGAGCCCGGCCAGAAATGCGCCGATGATCATATGGAGGCCGATGGCTTCGGCAACGAGCCCCATCAGCAGGGCGATGATGAGCGTTAAGGTAAAGCCTTTATTGCCAAAGTAGATTATTTTGTTGAGGTGTTTGGCTGATTTGATCCCGATGAGGATAACAACCGTAAAGAAAATGACCACTTTGATCAGCAGCCAAAGTAGCGGCATAAGCTGCACGGATCCCTGCTCAGCTAGCGAGATGATGATGGAAAAAAGGACGAGGGCGATGATGTTTTCCATCACGGCTGCTCCTAGGGCGATACTGCTGATATTGGTGTGGAGGAGTTTACAGTCTTTAAAAACACGGGCGGCCATGGCGATCGCTGTGATCGAAAGACCCATTCCTATAAAAAGAGAAGCCACTACGTCCTGGCCGAACAGTCTGGCGACAAAGTAGCCCAGGATGAATGAAAGGGAGGTGCCCGCCAGGGCCACGAGGAGCGATTTTTTGGACGATTTGAAGATTTCTTTATGGTCCGTTTCGAGGCCGGCGTGGAGGATGAGGAAGAAGATGCCGAGTTCTGCCAGGACTTTGATGACGTCGCTGTCTGGTGAGACCAGCCCTAAAACGGCCGGACCCACCAGAATTCCCCCAATGAGTTCGCCGAACACGACAGGCAGCTTTAAAGAGCGGAAGATTTTACCTGCCGTCCAGATGACCACCATGAGGATGAGGAGATTCATAAAATCCGGCATAGTTCCTAATTAAAAGTTAAGCATTGATCCATCTTTATTTTAACAGAATTGATTAGCTCTTGTCTGTAATTTGGATTGAGGTAAACTATTACTCACTATGAAGATTGCTGTATTAATCTCCGGGGGCGTGGACAGTTCGGTGGCTTTGAGGCTGTTGAAAGGTGAAGGCCATGATCTGACGGCTTTTTATCTTAAAATCTGGTTGGAAGATGAACTTCAGTATCTGGGGGACTGCCCCTGGGAAGAAGATCTTCAGTATGTTCGGCGGGTATGCCGGCAGGCAGATGTGCCGCTTGAGATTATTAATTTACAAAAGGAGTATTGGGATGAGGTGGTCAGCTATACCATTGCGGAATGCAAGGCGGGCCGGACGCCGAATCCGGATATCTTCTGTAACCAGCGGATCAAGTTCGGGCATTTTTATGATCGGATTGATTCGTCCTACGATAAGGTCGCTACTGGTCACTACGCTCGTGTTGAACAGGATTCGGCATTCGGGAATCAGGATTCGGTACAATATTTACTCAAAATGGCGCCGGATCCGGTGAAGGACCAGACGTATTTTCTTTCCCATCTTTCCCAAAAACAACTGAGCCGGGCGCTGTTCCCGATCGGTAAATACACTAAGGCAGAAGTGCGTAAGCTGGCAGAAAAATATCAATTGCCGAATAAAGATCGAAAGGACAGCCAGGGGATTTGTTTTTTGGGTAAAATTCCTTATCGTGAATTTATCGGTGAGCATTTGGGCGAAAAGCCGGGCTCTTTTATCGACCAGTCGACGGGCGAGGAACTGGGTGAACACAAAGGGCACTGGTTTTATACCATCGGTCAGCGGACCGGGCTCGGGCTTTCGGGCGGCCCTTGGTTTGTCGTGGAAAAAGATATTAAAAATAACCGGATTCTGCTGGCGAACGGGTATGATCCTGAGGAGGTTTATGGTCATGCGTTTGATGTTGTGAATATGAATTGGATCGTTAAACTACCCGTAAGTGAGCAAGCGCTTGCTCACTTACGGGTTAAGATTAGGCATGGGGCGTCTACACATGATTGTACGATTGAGAAAAAAGAGGATCGTTATCATGTAATCCTCGAAAAACCGGTTCATGGCGTTGCGCCGGGCCAGTTTGCGGTGTTTTACCTGCCCGCCGGTCAGGCGGGTCAGGGTGATGTGTGTTTGGGGGGCGGGATGATTGTTTGATTTTTGTAGGGGTCGCAGATCTGTAGGGGTCGCATATATGCGACCCCTACAGATATCATTTGCTGAATTTTTCCGCAATTTTTACCATTCGATCCAACGCCCTTTTTGCTTTTTTCAGTACAGGTGCAGGGAGGTCGATGATCTGTTCATCGGTTGGATTTTTCAGGGCCTTCAGAATATCTTTCAGCATGATTTTTTTCATGTACGGGCAGAGGGCGCAGGAGCCAACAATCTTTTTTTCGGGATGTTCGATTTTCATCCGGTCCGAGAGGCCGCATTCGGTCACCAGCATCAGTTCTTTGGCCGGGGTTTTTTCGATGTATTTGATCATCCCCTCCGTTCCTCCCGCCATATCTACTTTGTCGATTACTTCCGGCATGCATTCCAGGTGAGCCAGAATTTTAGCATTCGGATAATCTTCTCTTATCCGGCCGATTGTTTCCGCGGTGAATTCTTCGTGCACTATGCAGCGCCCGTTCCAGCCGATGATCTTTTTATTGGTGAGAGGCTGTAAATTCCTGGCCATCAGTTCATCGGGCAGGAAGATCACTTTTTTCTGAGGCAGAGCTTCAATGATTTTAAGCGCGTTGCTGGAGGTGCAGCAGGCATCGCATTCGGCTTTAACCGCGGCTGTGGTGTTTACATAACAAACCACTCCGGCTTCCGGGTAATTCCTCCTGAGCTTTTTTACGTCTTCGGGCCTGATGGATTCTGCCAGTGAACAGCCGGCTTCCGCAGGAACAATGACGGTTTTTTCCGGATTCATGATTTTGGCGGTTTCGGCCATAAAATGGACACTGCAGAAGATGATGGTTCCCGCGTTTGTTTCTTTAGCCGCTTTGCTGAGCCCGTAGGAATCCCCGATGATGTCCGCCACCCCGTACATGATATCCGGAGTCATGTAAGAGTGCCCCAGGATGATGGCGTTCTCCTCTTTTTTAAGCTGATTGATCTCTGATGTTAGTGGGGCAATTACTTCACAATCTGCTTTTGACCAGCCTGTTTTTTGCAAAGCCTGAAAAAGCCGTTCCGTTTCTTCAGTGATTTGCTGGTCAGTGAATTTCATAATTTTAGTTAGTATAGAACTTTTATCTTTTTTCTCTGAAAAAAGCAAGTTTAGGGAAAAGGCCGGCGCTATCCAGCGCCGGCCTCTCTTATGCTGTGGGAGTTCGCGTCCCGCAAATGTGCGGGAGCTGTTTCCACTAGGTATTCTGAGCTTGGTGGGGGGAGGGGGGGGGGGGGGGGGGCGGGGGGGGGGGGGGCGGCGCGAGCGGGGTCTGGGGGGCCGCGTCGGCGGGGCAGCGGTCGACCGGGGCTTGGGGGGCGGGCGGGCGGACTAGTCGCGCGCCGGCGTGCAGGCCGGGGCCGCGGGCG
>CAZSOH010000054.1:0-5930 GCA_964608535.1 uncultured Candidatus Peribacteria bacterium | reverse complement strand
CCAAAATGGCTTAAATGCAAAAATTGTGAAGATTTATTTAAGGGCAAATAGACACCTTTAATATATTGGGGTTATTTTACAATTTGACATTTTAGGGCACTTTGCGCAATATAGGAGCCCTCATTTACGTTGCCCATGCCCAGAAATAATATCGACCGAGCTCTAGAGGAGGCCAATAAAGCTTTTAAGGGGCGAGACAGAGAACGTGCCGGACTCCTTCAGCTTTCACTGCCCACCTCAATAAACCCAAAAGACATTAAAGACTGTCGATCGAAACTGTTTAGAGTGTTAGGTAGCTGGTACCGAAGGCTTACAGGCTCAGCCCGTTAGCCAGATCGAGAAGTACGGCTTTGGGGTCAGCTGCTTTGGTGACCCCGCTTGCCAGCAGGACGCCTTTTGCCCCAAGCTTGATGCAGGTCCTTACGTCTTCGCCATTTTTTACGCCGGCGCCGACCAATAATTTTTCGGATCCGATGAGCCTGGCGGCATTTTCGATGATTTCCGGCTTAGCACTAGATACAGAAATATCGCCGCCGATCAGTTCCGGAGGTTCAACGGCAATAAAATCCGGATCAAATTCCAAAAATCCCGCCCCTTCTTCGGGGGTTTCGGCGCATACAATGACCTTCAGGCCCGCCTCTTTGGCGCGGACGATAGATTTTGTCAGCACTTCCCGTTCTAAGCGGCGTTCAGAGTGGTTTAACAGGGTGCCTGTAGCCCCTGCCATCTTAACGGCTTCAGGTAAAATATGGCCTGTGGCGCTCCCAAACTGAACCGGATCGATATGCTGAGACAACACCGGAATTGAAATGGTTTTAGCGATGACGGCTAAATCCACCGCCTGAACGGATACCTGGATGTCTGCCCCGGTTTCTTTGGCTACGGCCTCATGGATTTTGGCAAGTTCGACTGCTTTTTCGCCCGTGGCTGATTCGTAGGTTTTAAAATTAGTGACAATCATAATGATATAGCATTAGTTATATACAAATTGACTCCGAGTTGAGCTAAAGTCAATTCGAAGTCAATGAGATAATTGATATCAGTTTGCTTTTCTAAGCGAATGCCCAGAGGAGGAATAGAATTGGCTCAGCAACGAGCAAAGTCCCAACCAGTGAAAGATAAATCCATTTAGCTACCCGTTCACTGCGAAGTTTTACTTCCATTTTCTGGATCACTTCTTCATTTTGTTTCGCGCGAGCATCCATAGCGCTGTAAGCTTCCTGAAGGGCGCGGTCTTTTTTATTGTAATCGAGCATCGGAACCATGTTTTTTACTTGTGATTCCAGCTGACCGACGCGATAAGTAGCAGCCTCTAAACGCTCCTGTTTTTTATCTAAATCTTTTTTGACACCCTGGTAAAGTTCTTTGTAAATTTCCTGTTCGACTGAAAGTTTTTCAGAGTCTTTTTCTTTTATTTGTTTGATCTTAATATCCTTTACGGCAAGTTTGGTGCTTTCTGCCTCTTTGCTGTTCAGGATGTCATTCAGATTGTCTTCTTTGATATCTACCAAACGACCGATATGCTCCTTAATAATCTTGTCGACATCGGTTTTTTTGATCAGGACACGCCGTCCATCTTTTCTGGTTTTAAACCGGTGTTTGCGCATATAGCGATCAACCGTTCGAGTGGAGACTTTAAGGATCTTGCTCGCTTCAATTCGGTCTACGTATTGGATTTTAGCCATAGTTTTGTTGTGTTTATTTTGTAAAATGTTTGTCGAACTTTTCCTCTGAAAATTAAGTCCGGTAACTAAAGTTCAGTATAAATTATGGTAGACAAATTGGTCAAACTATTATGGCCAAAAACTGTCGACATTCATGATGACGAACAGTTGAAATATTGTATATTTCTAAATGTTAAAATAGCTGTAAGCTTTAAACTGTAAGCTTTAAGCTTAAAAAGCAAAATTTTATAAAATAACAGTGGCTTGAGCCTGAGAATTGGAATTCAGAATTTTGTACGTGTGATTTTGGGTTTTACCAGGCGATTAACAAACTCGTCAAAAAGATAGGCAGCGTCTTCCGGCCCTGGGCTGGCTTCGGGATGGAACTGGACGGCAAACCAGGGCTTCTTAGTGTGCTTTATCCCCTCAACTGTTCCGTCGTTAGCGTTTTCAAACCAGGGCTTCCAGTCTTTTGGAATTGTTTTGGAGTCAACCGCGTACCCATGATTCTGGGAAGTGATGTAACACCGTCCGGTTTCCAGATCGATACAGGGCTGATTGGCGCTTCGATGTCCGTATTTGAGTTTGTAGGTGTCGGCGCCAACTGAAAGGGCTAAAAGCTGGGTACCTAAACAGATGCCAAAAATTGGCTTGCCTTCCTTCATCGCGGTTTTGATGGATCCTGATGCTTCCATTGCTGTTTTCGGATCTCCCGGGCCGTTTGAAATAAAAAGACCATCATATTTTCCTTTCAGTTTACTGATATCATAATTCCATGGCAGCCGGATGATTTTACAATCCCGCTCCAGAAAATGCCGGATGATATTGTGTTTAATGCCACAATCTAAAAGCGCTACGGTACACTTGGCTTTTGATTTGGGTGACAGGATTTCTTTCTTTTCCGGTGATACTTCCGCGACTAAATTCCATTCATTCGGATCGGTGAAATTCATCCCTTTGTAATAGTTTTTGTCCGAATTGGTTATCTTTCCTAACATCACACCATGTTCGCGTAGCTTTTGGGTAAGCGCTCTGGTGTCGACACCCTGCATGGCGGGAATTTTATGTTTGATGAGGAATTTGGCCAGGGATTTTTTTCCCTGCCAATGGGAAAATTCGTCTGAATACTCGCTCACGATGAGGCCCCGCAGATGAATCTGTTCACTTTCCAGCAACTGGCTGACGTTATTAAGGATCTGATCGCCGGGAACGCCGTAATTACCGATCAGCGGATAAGTGAGCACCAGAATCTGACCCCGGTAGGAAGGGTCTGTAAAGGTTTCCGGATAACCCACCATTCCGGTATTAAAAACTACTTCTCCATCCACTTCCCAATCTTTGGTTTTTGGCAAAAAACCAAATGACTCACCTGTTACTTCGGAGCCATCTTTGAGTATTAATTTCAATTTCATATGGTGGGTCAAATTGTGGGTCGGCTTCGCGTGGGTCAAATTGTGGCTGTTGTAACAACGATTTGATCTACCATTTACTCCACGATCTGCTCCACTATTTGTTAAAGTTCTGCTGTTTTTAAATCCACGACCCTCAACTGTAGTTTTTTTCGTCCGTTCCATTCGTTGATCTCCATACTACAGACGATATCATGCGGTTTGGTCGGATCAATTTTATCAAGATGCTTCCCAAAACGGAAGGCAATTGCGGAGATTATTTTGTTTTCAAGTTTAATGGGAAACTGGAGATGGTCTTCGTTTTTGCCGACCGGACGAATTTCCTGTATGCGCACATTCCTCAGAAGAAGGGTGGGCTCGGGATTATCGGATCCGAACGGTTCTAGGCGGCTCATTTTATGGCACGTTTCGTAGCTAAGTTCATCGGGGTTGATTTCACAGTCAATTTTCAGTGTGCTGACAAATTCATCCGGCCTGATCTTTTCTTCTCCAAGAGTTTTTACCTTACTCAGAAATTCGGTCAAATTCTTTTTAGGCAAAGAAAATCCTCCTGCCATCGCGTGGCCTCCAAAGGCAGAGAATAAATCGCCGGCAGCCTGACGGATGTTTTCGGTGATGTCAAAATCATTCACACTCCTCATTGACCCCACATATTCATTTTCCCTTTCCTGCATGGCAATGGTCGGCCTGCAGAACTGGTCAGAAATGCCGCTGGCGATTAAGCCCAGTAAGCCCGAAGGCCATCCGGAACTATGGACGACAATGATATTTGGGACGGACTCCTTTTGCTTTATCATCCCGATTGCCTCTTCAATTAATTTATGGGTGATCTCCCGTCTTTTTTCATTCAGCTCATTCAGCACGTTCGCTTTCTCCAGGTCTCCCATGATCAGCTGGTAGGCGTGTTCGGGGTCATCAATACGTCCTGCCGCGTTGATTCGCGGGCCAATCTGAAAGCCGATTAAAGAACTGCTCATTTTATGCAGAGGCAGATTGCAAGCCTCCATCAATGCGGTGACGCCGGCGTTGGTTCCGGCTGAAAGCCGCCTCACTCCCTCCCGAACTAAAATCCGGTTTTCCCCTTTTAATGCCATACAATCCCCGACTACGCCCAGGGCAACCACCCCAAGCTGAAAATCGAGATATTTTTCGGCCTCTTCGGGAGGCCATAATTCTCTGGCCAAAGCAGAGACAAGTTTATAGGCAATACTGGAACCGCAGATTTCTTTGTTGGGGTATTCGCATCCAGGCTGTTTTGGATTGACGATGGCGCAGGCTTTGGGGAGCTCGGCAGGCATACTATGGTGGTCGGTGATGACCACATCAATTCCCAGTTCGCCGGCCAAATCAACTTCCGCCAGATTGGAGGTTCCGCAGTCAACCGTTACGATCAGGTCAATGCCCCTCTCTTTAAATTCACGAATAAAGTAATCCTTCAGTCCGTAGCCGTCTTTTTCACGATTGGGTAATTTATGATGTACGTCCGCCCCTGCCTTTTTAAGGAAATCGACCATGATGGCTGTGGCCGTAATTCCGTCTACATCATAATCCCCAAAAACCATCACTTTTTCCTGTTGGCTGACCGCTTTTTTGATCCGTTCTACCGCTTTATCCATCTCTTTCAGCAGCATGGGGTCATGCAGTCGTTCCAGGGTCGCGTTAAAGTACCAATCCGCCTTTTCCGGAGAATCTATCCCACGATTTTTAAGGAGTTTTGCCAAAACCGTCAGGTCACTTTCCTGGTTTAATATCTCCCATTTTTTTCCTAATAAACTCATTATTTTCAAGGTCAGTCGGTAGTTGATAATAGCGGACTCATCGTTATTTTGGCAAGAAAGAGGTGGCTCAATGTATCCTTTAGACTTAATCCCCCTTGTTTTCAGAGAGAAAATTTGGTATAATATAAAGATTAATATTTAGTTCGCGTGAACAGTTTTAAGTTCGAGGGCTAAATTCAAAACTCGAACCGAAATAAATGGATTTAGAAAAATATTTACAATACGTTCCGGTTATACTCAACTGGCTTAAGGCCTACGGACTGAAAACGCTTATCATTGCGGTTGTCGTTTGGTACGGCTTTAAGTATCTGGTTGATTTGGCGAGGCTTATTTATTCACATCTGAGCGCCAAGAACCTGATCTACATGAAAGTGACTCTTCCGCGAAGCGACTCTAAGATGGACCAGGAACAGCGGACGGAAAAGGATTTTAAGGAGAAGGTGGCGATTATGGCTCAGCTTTATCGGGCCCTGTATGAAATCCGGGAATTGAACCTCTGGAATACGATCAAGACCAAGATCTGGCAGGGGGATAATATTTCGTTTGAGCTCTTTCTGGAAAACCATGAACTTAATTTTTATGTGGTGGCCGATAAGTACTATCAGAATATTTTAGAAAAACAGGTCACCTCTTTTTATAAAGACGCCGATATAAAAATTCTGGATAAATCGTACGAATTATTTGAGAAGGGGAAAAAGGTGCGCAGCTATTTTATGTATACCAAAAAGGACTATTGGTTCCCGATCCAAACTTACAAAGTCATGGAGCAGGATCCATTGAATGATATGGCGAACGTTCTCTCTAAACTGCAAACCGGCGAAAAGGCCTGTATGCAGATGATCATCAACCCTGTTGCCAATGAAAAATGGAGACAGAAAACGGAGCAGGTCGGTACCGCGCTGTTTAAAAAAGAATCCCTTCCGCTCAGGATCCCGATCCCGATTATCGGTCCTATTCTCAGTCTTATTCTCAACGCCATCCGCTTCATCATGCCAATCGGAAAGAAGGGGGGTATGGCCCCCGGCGCCTCCAGTGGAGACGCCTATATTCGTATGCTGGCCGCAAAGGAAGAAGCCTAC
>CAZSOH010000053.1:0-5940 GCA_964608535.1 uncultured Candidatus Peribacteria bacterium | reverse complement strand
AGCCACGGAGTCCTCTGCGGCCACCGGATTCGGAGTGAACTGGCCGCTGCCATCTATAATCTCAAAATAAACCAGTCCGCTGTAAGGAGTTCCGTCCGCGTTCAGGACCGTTACTTTCACATCCGCTGTACCGCCCTTCTGTACTGTCAGAGGAGCCACCTCCACATCAACGGTCGTCAGTGGATTGCGGGGAGCCGTCACCTTAAGGGAGCGATAAGTATTCTTCAGGCGGTCTGCCTCGGTAAGTCCAAGATTGATATCCCGTACCACCACTCCTTCAGACCCTAAAGAATCCTTCACTTTTAAGCGCACCCTGTAAGTAGTCTTAGTGTCGTAGATAAAACTGGGCTGCATTTCAGTCGACTGAACATCGTCATCCTTCGTTCCGTTCCCGTTTGCGTCTTCGTCAATGTCAAAATCCCACTCATAGCGTAAAGTGGTGTCGGCAAGGGAAGGGTCAAAACGGGAATGGCTGCCATCAAAGGTGACCTTGGTATCATCAACATCATAAGTAAAAGCAGCCTGTGGCAGTGTGTCAGTCGATTCCACAAACACGGTCTTCGTGGCGCTGCTGGAAAGGCCTCGGTGAACCACTTTGAGTCTCACGTCATATTCACCCGGCGTATTAAACTGCCGGTTGACCTGAGGTCCCGAAGTCATGTCGTCAAACTCGCCGTCCCCGTCAAAATCCCAGCGGAACGCTTCGTCAGGGAGCGCTTCCCCCTGAGGATCGTACGATTTTGAAATAAAGGTGATGCTGTCTCCGGTACTGATCGTCGTTTTATCGAGCGTAAATTCAGCGACTGGAGACAGGTTGGGGCCGTTTTTGATATCCAGATAGCTGACTTCACCAAAACGCTCAGCCGTACTGTAAACGCCATTATCATTGTCGGTCACTTCAGCCACAAAGAAATATCGGTTCACCAGATCCGGTTCGCCGAACGAAGTAATCGTCATGTCCGTTTCAGGTGTGGCTGTACTGTGCGTGCCGAGTTTTATTTCGTCAAACCCGTCACGGTAATACCACCAGCGGTATTTCTTAATCGTGCCGTCTGCGTCTTTAGGATTGATCACTTTAAGCTTGATTTTAGTTGGCGTCACAAGCTCGGTATTGCTGTCCCCCAAAGGGACAGGGGGAGTGATCACAAAATCCTTGATCGTGGGAAGTTCGTTGACCACTTTAAAATAAGCGAGGTCTTCCTTGCTTAAAGTTCCTTTCAGCTGATCCTTGACCACTAAGCTGACCGAAAAACACTCCCCTTCCCGGTTGATTTCATCAAATTTATAACGGGTTTGCTTTTCACTGCTCTTCTCTCCTCCCGGAAGCCGCCAGTCATAAAGGAGCAGCCGGGACGATCCGTCAGTATTGATCGAATCTTTCGCGTCCAGCTGGATATTGCTTTTACGGGTCACCACCGCGCCGTCCTTTCCTTCTCCGCACAAATCTTCTACCAGCAGAGGCTGACGTCCGTCCACCGTATGGGTGATAACCGCCACCGGCTCATCCGTTGAACCGACCAGCACCCGAAGGGTGTCCGCGTTATCATTATCATCTTTGTCAAAGAAGTTCATCCGGACCGTGAACTTTCCTGTCTTATTATAAGTATGGGTAATGGCGGGCTCTTCCGTGCTGTCGGTTTCGTCGTCGCCAAACTCCCAAAGATACGCCACCGCGTTAGGGCTATTAGCCGTGAACTGGATCGGTTCACCCACACGGACAGCCCGTTTATCCACTTCAATATCCCCGGAAAGCACCGATTTTACAGAAACATTCTTGTTGACCTGACGACTTTTTCCGAAAGCGTCTTTCACCTGAAGCACCGCATTATATTCACCCACCTGCTGATATTCATAAGTCGCTAAAGCTTCTTTTTTGTCGATCAGTTCAAAGTCGCCGTCCCCGTCAAAATCCCATGAGTATGTGATCACGTCGCCAGTATCCGGATCGTAGCTGTTAACCGCATTAAATTCCACCCGGTTCGGATGATTTTTCTCAGGGATGGTGTAATTAAAACTGGCCACCGGCTCCCTGGAGACCACTTTGAGGACTTTAACAAATTTATCCTGAGTGCCAAGGATATCGGTCACCACCAATATAACGGTGTAATCTCCCGGCCTGGCAAAGCGATGGGTAAAATTGCTTTCACTTTCCTCCAGAACCTTTTTCCCGTCAGAATCTTCAATCGTCCACTCATAGCTTTTAATGATGCCGTCATCACTCCGTGAACCAATACCTGAAAATTTGAATTCAGTATTCACATTGGAAGTGGGAGGAGAAATGGTGATGTCAGCCGCGAGTGATTTAACATTGAGCTTCACCACGGCGCTGTCTTTGGTACCCAGATTATCAGTCACGGTAAGCTTCAGGGTGTATTCCCCCTTCTTGCTGTAGGCATGGACCACAGTTGTCGGATTGTTCCGGGCATCCTGGGTCGCGTCCCCGAATGACCATTCATATCTTTCAATCTTCCGGCCCAGTGAAGCCTTGGTTAAAGAAGGGTCGATCGAAAGACCCGCCTGCGCCTCCTTTAAAGTCACATTAAAGTAATCTTTGGCAACTTTCCCGTTGATCCTGAAAACAACGTTTGACGTTGGAGGCTGGGCTTTGATCCGGACCACCGAAACGCCGTCCGCGGCGGTTTTGTAACCATCCGAATCCCGCTGGGACGTAGACGCCCTGAGACGAACCGCGTACGAATTGGGCTCAGTAAACTCATGGAGCACCACCGGATCCGACCCCAGGGAAACCTCATTGCCGGAATTATCCAGAAAAGACCACTTGTAATCACTGATGGTTCCGCCCGTCGGATCAACACTGTCAAGGCCGTCCAGCTGTACCGCAAAAGGCACATTGCCCACTCCCGGAGTAGCCGTGATCCGCGCTTTGACGACCGGAAATTTCCGGATCAGCTCTTTAAGCTTTTTATACTTGGATTCAAACCGCCTGAACTTCACCTGATCAGCAGGACTGTCGATCACCGCGTTCAGGGCGTCAGACGTTTCATCGTAAGCCTGAATAAGCTCTTTGGATTCCGGCATATTTTTCCGGAGTTCATCCAGCTCATCCCGAAGAATTTTGAGCTGAGTCAGGCCGTTTAAAAAGCTTTCAAGGCGGGTTGCCTCATCCGAAGTCAGGCCGTATTTACCGGGATTGTTGACCATATCCCTGATATTGCTGATTTTCTGGTCAAGCGTAGTCCCGTTTTTCAGAGCATCATCCACTTTCTTGCGCGCAGCGTCAGAAAGTTTTTTATCATCTAAGTTAAGGCTGTTTTCCAGGCCTTTCATCGACTCGTCTATCTTAGCGGTGTTTTTATTGGAAGCCGGCTCAGCTTCACTGCCGGTAACCGAATTCCTGGCCTTTTCAGGCTCTTCTTTAAGCGCTTCACAAACATTGTTAAAGCATCCGTACCCTCCCGGACAGTCAGAACCGGTGGTACAGGCAATAGCGGAGCCCGATGGCGTAACAGTATCCGTTCCGGCAGACGATGTGATAAACCTCACAATCGAAAACGAAAGGATAACCACCACAAGCCCCAAAGCGGCATAGGTCATGATTTTTTTTGCCTTGGTGACCATCTCTTCACTCCCGCCGCTGAGGACCCAGAGGACCCCGGCATAAATGAAAGCCAAAGTGGCAAAAAAGCCCAGAAAGCCGATAAAGTAGTTCACCATAGAAAGCAGTGTGTCGCCGAATGACTTCTTCGAAATAGAAGAGCTGATTTCAACGGTGCCGGAACCTTGTGGAATTGAAAGGCCAGAGCCTCCAGTAGAAAGATTGGTCGACCCTTGAGCTAAAACCTCTGGGGCCAGCTGCACAAAAAACAGCGCAGCAGCCATAAGCGCCATGACAACGGCAAATGACTTTAACCAGTGTTTTAACGAAAGTAATTTCATAAATTTATTGAGACTGAATACCCTGAACTAAATCCGTCGTCAGGAGCTGGACAATGCTGTAAGAAAGGATCACAAGAATCAGACCAGCCACCGCGTAAATCATGACCTTTTTGGCTTTCTGGGTCTGATCATCGCTTCCAAACGCCGTCACATAAAGCACACCGGCATACACAAAGCCGACAAAAGCAGCAATCGCCAGATAAGGCAGGATAAAATTCACGTATTTGAGAATAAGATCTCCGATATCGCTGGTTCCCGTCACCCCGCTCCCTGAAAGTTTGTCTTTGATCGTATCCACCCCTTTCTGGGTATCAGTCTTTCCCGTTTCATCCGACCCCTGAAAAATCTGCGCCAGCCCCTTAGGGGCAAACGCCAAAAACATCACCAAAGGCGTGATGATATACTTAGAAATTTTTTGAATAACTTTTTTCATTTTTTCAGGTCGTAGGTTGTAGGTGATAGGTTGTAGTGAAGGAATTTTACTGCCAACTGATCACTACAAGCTACAAACTAATCATAATATTATAGCAAATTTCTCCCTGAATTGCAAGAGTCGCTACCCCTGAAACAAAGTATACCAAAAAACCCACCTGTAATCGAGAAAAGACCTGAAATTATACCCCCAGCCTTTAAGTGCGATCCCCCAGCCCCCTGAAGGGGGATATCGCAGTTATATCTAAAACACCCAAATATTTCCCCCTTTAGGGGGTAAGGGGGATCAAACCTAACAATTCTGAGATTACAAAAAGCCCGCCATCAATCGAGAGCGGGCTTCTTAAATTCAAAACAGATTATTTGGCCTTAAGGTCGAGATCATAAACCGCGCGACCCACACGGATAAAATGTGGATTCTTCTGAAGGTTCAGGCTAATAGTTCCGATTTTAACCTTCCGTTGTTTCAGAACCATTTCAACGATCTTCTTTTTAGGCATCGCGCCGTTCTTCTCCAGCAGTTTTTCAATCACATCAGAGACTGTACCAGGTTCATAACCCCATGTAGACAGGGCATAAAGGCCTCGGCCGACCAGCACGAACTGATCGTAACGGATGAGTTCATTATGAACCGCCTGAACAGTCACCATCTTCTTGTCAAAACCGGTTTCCGCGATCCGGTTTGCGATTTCGACAAAATGAAGCGGCTTTTTAGACTTCTCAAGAACGATAATTGCCTTGTCACGGATGCTCCGTGGGTTCACATGTCTCCATTCCATCAGTCCCCACAGCCCGTCAACATTGCGGGCCCGTTTGTCGGTTTTAAGACAGGAGATAATCAGCTGGCTTGAAACCCCTTTTTCTTTAAACAGATTCAGATTTTTGACAGAAGAAATAACCTGATCCTCAGTCATAACATCTCCCTGTTTTTTCAGGGCGCTGACAGAAGCTTCGGCAATTTTACGAACTTCTTTTAAAGCAATTTCCTTAAACATCCAGAAAGCTTCAGAAGTCGCTGTCCGGGGTGATTTCCGGAGTTCAGAATCACAGTTGAGAGAAAGGACGATAATACTGCCATCCACCTGAGACTTACTGTAAATGCTCTGCAGCATCTTGTTGATAATCTCAGATTCCAGCATCACTCCCCCTTCTTCTTCAATAAACTGCTTGGCAAGCCGGTTGACCAGCCGGAGTTTGGTATTGCTGACCGTTCGGCGAAGCTTGTTGAGGGCAATATTTTCGATCTGGCGGATCCGTTCACGGGTCACTGAATAGTGCCGGCCGATTTTATCCAAAGTCTGCCGAGGTTTATTATTAAGGCTGAAACGCTTAATAATAACGTCTTTTTCTTTGTCGGTTAAAACCAGAAACATGTCATCAATCACCTCCTTAAGGTCAAGATCGTTTTCCTGAAGGACAGCCAGCGCCGGATTAACCTTGGAATCCTGTTGGTTCGATGTGCTTTGCATAAAATCTAAGGGGTTAGGACTTATTTGCTGGAGGACAAATGAATTTAGACAAACCTTATCTTAATAAAGTTTTTTCACAGACGTCAAGCACTTCCATTTAAACCGAATAAATCCTGACAATCTGTCTCCTGCAAATACCAAT
>CAZSOH010000052.1:0-6063 GCA_964608535.1 uncultured Candidatus Peribacteria bacterium | reverse complement strand
ATATGCAGAAAGGATATAAGACACTTACGTCGATCGCCGGCCCGCTGATGGTTGTGGAAGGTGTTGAAGACGTTAAATACGAAGAGCTGGTTGAGATTTCAGTTCCCGGTGAAAAAGGAACACGCCTCGGAAAGGTTCTCGAAGCTTCTGAAGGGAAAGCGGTGGTTCAGATGTTCGAAAGTTCTCAGGGGGCGGTGACTGAAGGGGCAAAAGCTCGTTTTCTTGGAGAAACCATGAAGCTGGGTGTGTCTGAAGATATGCTGGGCCGTGTGTTTAACGGAGCAGGTAAGCCGATCGATGGACAGCCTGAAATTATTCCTGAAAAACGTCTCGAAATCAGCGGTACGGCTATCAATCCATACTCTCGTGACTATCCGAACGACTTTATCCAGACCGGGATCAGCACGATTGACTGTCTGAATACATTGGTGCGAGGCCAGAAACTTCCTGTCTTCTCCGGCGCCGGGCTTCCTCACAACCGTATCGCTTCTCAGATCGCCCGCCAGGCAAAAGTAAATGATGGTTCTGACTTTGCGGTGGTATTCGCGGCGATGGGTGTGACCTTTGAAGAGGCTCAGTTCTTCCAGTCCGAATTCGAAAAAACCGGCGCGATTGAAAAGGCGGTTCTGTTTGTGAATACAGCTGATGATCCGGTGGTCGAACGTATTGCCACCCCACGCCTTGCCTTAACGTGCGCTGAATACCTGGCTTACGAAAAGGAAATGCATGTGCTTGTGGTGCTTACCGACCTGACCAACTACGCGGAAGCGCTTCGGGAAGTGTCCGCGGCCCGTAAAGAGGTTCCCGGACGACGCGGTTATCCAGGTTACTTATATACTGACCTGGCGACCATTTATGAACGAGCTGGCCGTGTGAAGGGAAAGAAGGGTTCAGTGACTCAGATTCCGATTCTGACGATGCCGGAAGATGATATCACTCATCCAATTCCTGATCTGACCGGATACATCACTGAGGGTCAGTTTGTACTTTCCCGTGAGCTTCACCGAAAGGGTATTTACCCACCGGCTGATGTGCTTCCTTCCCTTTCCCGTCTGAAAGATAAGGGTATCGGCGAAGGAAAAACCCGTGAAGACCATTCCGGTGTAATGAACCAGCTTTATGCTTCTTATGCCCGCGGTAAAGATGTGCGTGAGCTAGCGGTGATTCTGGGTGAGGCGGCTTTGGATGAAACAGACCGGGCTTATATGAAATTTGCGGACGCTTTCGAAGATAAATACATCCGTCAGGGTGAATACGATGACCGTGATATCCTTAAGGATTCACTTGGTTTGGGATGGGAGCTTCTCAAAATTCTTCCTAAAGCTGAGCTTAAACGTGTGAAAGAGGAGCATATCGAAAAATATATGACTTCGTAGTCGCAAGTGCGAGTGCGAGTCTCAAGTTATATTTCTAACAAATCAATAATTACGTGGCAATACTAAACGTCAATCCAACCCGAATGGCGCTCCTGGGTCTCAAGAAAAAGATCAAGGGAGCGAAGCGCGGACACAAGCTGCTTAAAGATAAGCAGGATGGTCTGATGCAGAAGTTTATGGAGATTATCCGTGAAGCTAAACGGCTGCGTGTGGAAGTTGAGGAGAAGCTGGGTGGCGCTTTCAAAAACTTTATCAAGGCCGGCTCCCTGATGTCCGAGGAGTTTGTGGAAGGGGCTTTACTTTATTCCACCGCTAAAACGGAGCTTGAGGTACAAACCAAGAATGTGATGTCAGTCCGTATTCCCCAGTTTAATTTAAAATCCGAGGGGGAGGTGATCACTTATGGTTATTTACAGACCAGCGGTGAACTGGATATTTCACTCCAGTCGCTTCAGGATGTTTTTCCATTGCTGATTCAGCTGGCTGAGATTGAAAAATCGGCTGAAGCTTTGGCGGATGAACTGGAAAAAACCCGTCGTCGGGTCAATGCCCTTGAGTACCGTATGATTCCGGATCTGGAAGATACAATCAAATTTATTCAGATGAAGCTGGGTGAGATGGAGCGAAGCGCGATCACCAATACGATGCGTGTGAAGGCGCAGATTGAGGCGCAGTTGGCTGAAGCCCAAGCGTAAATCTAATTGTGGGACCAATAGATGGACCTATTGGAGGACCTATTGTTGTGGTTTTTTTGGCTGCAGACACTCATGCTCCTCCCCATAGATCTTCCTCCCAAGTTCCAGATGGATGCTGTGATTACTTATAGGATTTCCCTTTACGCCGAACTTTCTTGCAATGGCATTTAGCTTCATTCCTGCCACTTTAAATGACAATTTTTTTTTATGTTTCATTCCTGCCCATACTTCCGGTTCAGGGATTTCTTCGCGTATTCTCTGTGTCAGTCCTTCTGGTGAAAACACTTGCAGGCATTCATGCTCTTCCCCATAGATCTTCCTCCCAAGTTCCAGATGGATATTGTGATTGTCTATGGGATTCCCCTTTATATCGAATTTTGTGGCAATGGCAACGAGTCCCATCCCTGCTACTTTAAATTCTCTCTTTTTTCTAGCTTTCATCTCTGCCCATACTTCCGGTTCAGGGATTTCTTCGCGTATTCTCTGTGCCAGCTCTTCTTTATCTAAGTCAGTTTTTTCCTCATACTGCAGACACTCATGTTCTTCCCCATATATCTTCCTCCCAAGTTCCAGATGGATGCTGTGATAATCAATAGGACTTCCCTTTACGCCGAACTTTCTTGCAATGGCATTTAGTTTCATTTCTGCCACTTTAAATGCCCGTTTTTCTTTTGTTTTTATTCCTGCCCATTCTTCCGGGGTTAGGATTTTTATTAAAATTTCTTTTCTGAGGTCTTCCTGTTTCCGGACATCTATTTTCTGCAGCGCGTTGATGTCCACTTCTTTCAGCAGCAGGTCAATTACTTCATGCTTCCATTGTTCAGGGTCACGGTAAATTATTTTGTTCACCCTCGCGCCATATTCTGCCCGCAATTCTTCTTTGTTTTTAGACATCAGGGTTTTCCTTCCTAAAATGCCGTATATCACAAAGGTTGCTTCTCCTACCTGTCTGCATACCATTACTTCCCGGTTTAGTTTTGGAATTTCGATGATCACATACGATTCTTTTCTCATCATATCTTTCCTTACTTTTCCCTCAACCAGGACAACATCGTCCATAAAAATCCCACTGTCTTCCAGCGCTAATAACAGTTCTTTTACCCGCTCCTGAAATCTCGCTTCTTCTATTTTGCCACCTTTCCCATTCGGAACTAGCCGTTTATTGCCGGGAGGCAGAATGACTCCATCCACATCCACCATCAGTAAATCACTTTTATGTTTGCTCTGCCGGTTTAGAGAATTATCCAGATAGCGGTCCAGCCTATCCTGGCTGAGCTGCAGCAGATCTCCGATTTTTCTTCTTTCGACCCCTTTCTTCAGCCATTTGCTAATCACCATATCTTCCGCTTCTTCAGTTAAGTCTTCCCCTTTTTTCAGCCCAAAAACATTTTTCAGCCATTGTTCCAAGCGTATCAGGTTCTTCATCATTTCTTCGTATTCCTCCTCCTTTCCATGATAGTGATTGCACGCCTTAAGGGCTTTGGCAAGCCGGTTACGATACATGGAGCGAAGGGCTTCGCTTTTTAGGAATTCGGGCTCCTGTTCTTTATTAGTGGGGTGTTTCATGGGATTATCTTATTATTATAACATATTTATAAAAATATAGCAATTATTTACAGATAACACATTTCCATGTAGTAAAAACTACTGTTATTCCTCTCAAAACGCTTTATAATGAGAGAGATGTTTTTAATGTGATTGATTATGAATACTGTTTACGATGTTTTAGTGATCGGTTCCGGACCTGCTGGCTATACGGCTGCTATTTATTCGGGCCGCGCTAATTTAAAGACCTTAGTCTTTGAAGGCTGGCAGCCCGGGGGGCAGCTTACGACGACTACAGTGGTTGAGAACTGGCCGGGTTTTGAGAATGGGATTAACGGCCCGGAACTGATGCCGATTATGAAGAAGCAGGCCCAGCGTTTTGGAGCTGAATTTTTATCCAAAGATGTTACCAAAGTCGATTTTTCTGAACGTCCTTTTAAGGTTTATGTTGGGGAAGATGAGTACGCTGGAAGGTCGGTCATTATTGCCACAGGCGCGAAGGCCAGAATGCTTGGACTGGAATCTGAAAAGCGTTTATTTGCCAAAGGAGTGTCTACCTGTGCCACTTGTGACGGTTTCTTTTTCCGCGACAAAACGGTGGCGGTGATCGGTGGCGGGGACAGCGCCATGGAAGAGGGGACTTTTCTGACTAAGTTCGCGAATAAGGTTTACATCATCAATCGTTCTGAAACATTCCGAGCTTCTGACATTATGCTTAAGCGTGCTCAGGATAATGAAAAAGTTGAGATTCTGACCAATAAGGAAGTGGATGAAGTGCTGGGCGAAAACAGCGTTACAGGACTTCGTTTAAAAGACACTCAGACAGGTGAGACTTCTGAGCTTGAGTTGCAGGGTATGTTCCTGGCGATTGGTCATATTCCTGTAACGGATTTGTATAAAGATCAGGTTGAATTGGATGAGCTTGGATTTGTAGAGCTAAAAGAACACACTATGACTAGTGTGCCTGGGGTATTTGCAGCTGGGGATGTGGCTGATGATCGTTATCGACAAGCGATTACTTCATCTGGTAGCGGCTGTATGGCTTCAATTGACGCGAAGAAATGGCTGGAAGATAATCCTCAATAGCCTCTTTTGTACTGCGGTTTTTCATCGCAGGTTGGAAAACCTACTCTTCAAGCCCCATTTTACAAATATTTTTTATACAAAAAAACGCAGAGCGGGTTTTCCAACCTGCGATACGTTTTTTCAGATTAGTCGATTATTCTTCGTCCGTTTTTTTATCCTCAGCAGCTTCTTCCTTCTCTACTTTATCTTCCTTGTCTTCCTTCTTGCGAGGATTCGGATCCTCGCCTTCGGCTTCGACAGGCTCACCGTCATTGACAGTTTTACTGGTCTTTTTGGTCATCTTTTTAACAGCAGGAGCTTCACCTTCTGGTGGAAGGGCGGCTTTGGCCTTTTCGACAATTTCTTTGAATACATCAGGTTCGTGGATAGCGAGTTCTGACAGCATCTTGCGGTTGATTTCAATTCCAGCCAATTCTAAACCGTAAATAAAGCGGCTGTATTTCAGGTCGTGTTCACGGCAGGCGGCATTGATCCGGAGGATCCAAAGCTGATGGAAAGTTCTCTTCTTGAGCCGTCGGTCGCGGTACGCATTTTCACCGGCTTTCATGACCGCGTTTTTAGCGAGTTTGAAAACGTTTTTTCGTTTTCCTCTGTAGCCTTTTGCTAGTTTAAAAATTTTCTTGTGGCGTTTGTGAGCGGGGACTCCTCTTTTTACTCTCGGCATTTTATCTGAATTAAGAATTAATAATGAAAAATGAATAATTAGCTGCCAGGAAGCATTTTCTTTAATTGTTTGCTGTGGGCTTTGCTGGTTACGATCGTCTGTTTAGCTAAGCGCTTTTGCTTCTTGGATTTTTGCTGCAGCAGATGATTGTGGGCCGCTTTCTGCTGAGCGAACTGTCCTTTTCCGGTTTTCTTAAAGCGTTTTTTGGCGGAGCTGACTGATTTCTGCTTACCGGGTTTAGCTTTTCCTGGCATATTTAATTAATTATGAATTATGATTTATGAATTATGAATTCTATTTGATTGGGTTGAGCATCATGGTCATCTGGAAGCCTTGCCGTTTTTGCTCCTGTTCAATCGTAGCAATGTCTTCTATGAGCTGATGGAAGGCCTTTAATTTATCAATGGCCAGATCCTGATGGGTGATCTCTCTTCCTTTGAAGATAACCACTACTTTAATCAAATTTCTTTCTTCAAGGAACTTTCTTGCCTGTTTGGCCTTAACTTCTAAGTCGTGGGTGTCTGTCCGGATGCTAAGGCGAATGGTTTTCGTTTCCGTTTTCTTTACCTTTTTTGCTCCTTTGGTTTTTTTCTTGAGTGAGTAAAGGTAGTTGCCATAATCCATTATTTTACACACTGGCGGATTGGCTAAAGGGGCTACTTCTACCAGATCCAGACTTTTTTCCTGAGCACGCTTT
>CAZSOH010000051.1:0-6067 GCA_964608535.1 uncultured Candidatus Peribacteria bacterium | reverse complement strand
CTACCACTAGAGCACAATCCTATCCCTCAACAACGCTCTTCCGATCGGAAAATCAAGAACTTAAATACAATAAACCCCATAGGCACTCCTCCAACATTGACCCCCGCCACGTGATAGAAAATTCAACCTAAATAGAGCGGACTCGCCCGCCAGTACCGTGTCGGGCTGGCACTCGCACTTGAGACTAAAATATGACGCACGTCCCCAACCTCATCGCTATCTTTGGCTGGTCAACCCTGGCTTTTTTGGTCACCTTGTCATTTACTCCACTTTACCTGAAAATGGCCAAAAAATTTAAACTGGGTAAACAGATTCGGGACAAGAGTGTTGACGGAAAAGAGGCTAAATTATTCAAAGAACTGCATTTGAAAAAATCCGGAACACCAACTATGGGAGGAATGGTCATGTGGGGATCGGTTCTGGTAGTAATCGCCTTTTCAAGACTGCTGGCGCTCTTCGGCTTCCTGCCGAAATCTCTCTTAAGCAGAGGAGAAGTTTATCTGCCGCTTATTACGTTAATAGCTGTTGGACTTCTGGGAGCCGTTGACGACCTCTTCAACATAAAACAATTCAAAGGGGGGAAAGGCATCAAAGCAAGGCCGAAATTCCTTCTCCTCACTCTCTTTGCTCTACTGGGAGGAATTTGGTTTTACTATAAACTGGGCTATACCTCTATCCATATCCCAAGGCTCGGTGATTTTGAAATAGGACTGTGGTACATTCCCATCTTTATGCTGGTGATTGTATCGACTTCAAATGCCGTCAATATCACAGACGGGCTCGACGGGCTGGCAGGCGGCTTACTGGTTCTGGCCTTCGTGGCCTTCGGAGCCATCGCGTATGCCAAAGGGCTAATCATTCTGGCGATCTTCTGCGGCCTGATGATCGGATCAATCCTCGCTTTTCTGTGGAACAATGTCCCACCCGCTCTCTTTTACATGGGTGATACAGGCTCATTGGCTTACGGGGCAACCCTGGGAGTCATCGCCATGATGACCAATTCTATGGTTGTACTGCTGATCGTCGGCCTGGTATTCATTATCGAAACCCTTTCTGTCATCATTCAGGTCGCCTCAAAAAAAGTGTTCGGCAGAAAAGTCTTTCTCATCGCCCCCCTCCATCATCATTTCGAAAAAAAAGGGTGGGGAGAAGCTAAAATCACCATGAGGTTCTGGATCATTGGCGCCATGTGTTCCGCCATCGGCCTTATTATCGGCCTCCTCGGCATGGGGAATGGAGGCTTATAGGGGATTAGAGGATTAAAAAAGAATGGAAGCTTGCTTTTTTGTCTATTTTTTGGTATAATAATAAACTAAAACTAAATACAAAAGCGTGCTCCGACTAAGTCCTGACATAAAGGAATCTCCGGCAAAAAGACCGCCTACTGGTAAAGAACTTGCTGATTTTGTAAATGCAGGGGAAGAAACCCGCCAAGAAATTGGAGAAGTGATGGCGGTCAACCAAAGAGCGGTGGAAATTCAACGTGAAAAAGCATGGCCAATAGAGGCATGTACTCGTTTAGCAGAACTTGAATTACAAACAACCGTCGACGAATTAACCGGAATCGCCAACAGAAGAAAATATATGGAACGGATGAAGCTTGATCTTGCTCAGGCTGACCGGTTCGGTGAGCCTTTTAGCGTGGTCATGATTGATATTGATAATTTTAAATCCTTTAACGACAGATATGGACACGAAATGGGCGATATTGTTCTCAAGGAGGTTGCAGGAATCCTCAAACAGGAAACACGTGCTGAACTAGACCTCGTGGCCCGCTATGGAGGCGAAGAATTCATGGTGGTTCTATCGAGCACAGATGAAAAAGGAGCTAAAATCACAGCAGAAAAACTAGTGAAAGCCATTGAAAAGAGGACGAAAAACCGAAATTTTCCGCCAGTAACCATATCGGCCGGAACAGCCAGTTTTAACAAGGAAGCCCTGAACACCGAAAATCAAATCAGAGCCGCGGCCGACAAAGCGCTCTATCAGTCAAAGGCAAACGGAAGAAACCAAGCCACTGTCTACGAAGAAGGTATGGCAATGCCTGAAAAAAAACAGGCTAAAGCAACAGGTCAGCCGATAGGAACTAACAGTATGACAGGGGAACAAATGGCTCAGGAGCTCATGGTCAGGAATTCGGAAGAATCAAGCACCATACAACTTCCAAATGACCTAAAGGCCCGGATTCAGGCGCTTGAGGCTTTGCTTCACATCGCTAAATCCGAAGTCGAAGCTACTCAGAAGAAGACGGGGACTGAGGGATAGCCGCCTCTCCCCTCTCATCCAGAAGATCAATTGCATCACTGGCAACTTTTTTAAGGAATTCACGAACAAGAACTCTCGGCTTTCCTGGAGCATGGGCATATATCTTACCGCCCTCATAAAGTACAGAGGCGGTAGGTATTCTGTTTCTAATGATCAATGCGCATTGATCATCGGAATAATCACCATCATCAATACATCGTAGGATTTCCAGCATTTCATTCCGTTTCTGATCCACTAAACTAGTATTTCTTTGCGCAATACGATCTGAAAGTGATACCACATTAGAAACAGGTTCATGATTTTCAGCTGCCGGTTCCTTCATAAGAGGATAATAACACTAAAAAAGGGTAATAATGTATCAATTTATTGCCATATTGTCAATATATTTTTTAATATACTAAAACACCTCTTATCATTCCTGTCTCTTCTCCTGTTATTCCTGCGAAAGCAGGAATCTATGCCAAGCCTTTTTGAGAGATTCCTGCTTTCGCAGGAATAACAAACCAACAGTGTTGATTTTCTCTCTGAAATTTGCTATAATAATAAGATAATAATCTTAAGTGTGAGTCTCATGTGCGAGTCCCAAGGTGAAAAACTTGAGACTTGAGACACGCACTCGCACTCAATTTATGGATCCAAAAAACCTAAACCAACAGGGTTCTGAAAAGCCTGAATTTGTGTATCAGCAAGCTGTTGCTGAACCTCCAACTCAGACCGAAACAACCTCTGCTCCTCCGAGGCCGGGCATCCCGGAATCTTTGAAACAAAAGCCCAAACAGGTTGTTTTTGACGAAAAAGCTAAACAGGAAGTCCGGAAAATGAGCTTTTTCCAGAAGCTGAAAGCCACTCTTTTTCCACCCAGAAAACCAAAAACAGCCCCTCAAACTGCCGATACAACGGCGCCCAATACCCCCGAAACAAAAACAAACCCTAAAACCGAAGCTCAGGAAATCAGGGAAGCAGAAAAAATATACCGGGAAGGCTTAGCAACCATCAAAGATCTGATCGCCCCTTCTTCAATGGAAATCCAGTATGACAAGCTGAAACTGAATAACCTTTACGGGAAAAGCTTCTTTGTTTACGCCTATCCCCGCTTTATTGAAGCCAACTGGCTGTCTCCGGTGGTGAATTTTGATGTCACCATGGATATCTCTATGTTCATCTATCCCACCAGCAGCGCCGCCATCATGAAATTTCTGAAAAAGAAAGTGGCCCAGATCCAGTCGAGCATGAGAATTGAACAGGAAAAAGGGATGGTCGCAGACCCTGCCCTTGAAACCGCCCTGGCAGATGCCGAAGAACTGAGGCGTAATATTCAGCGCGGAGAAGAAAAGTTTTTCCAGTACGCGCTTTACTTTACGATTTACGCCGAAGATGAAGAAAAACTGAAAAAAATCCAGACAAAACTGGAAAGTGCGCTGGGGGGCAAACTTGTTCTGACCAAAGCCGCTGACCTGCAGATGGAACATGGTTTCAATTCAGGTCTGCCGCTGGCAATGGATGAAATGGAAGTAACCCGGAATATGAACACCGGCCCGCTCTCTACCACCTTCCCGTTCACTTCTTCAGATCTGACATCGAACGAAGGTATTCTCTACGGAATCAACCGCCACAACGACAGCCTGATCGTCTTTGATCGATTCGCTCTCGAAAACGCAAACTCCGTTGTCTTCGCGACCTCCGGTGCCGGTAAATCTTACGCGGTCAAACTCGAAATCCTCAGGTCGATGATGATGGGAACCGATGTCATTGTGATTGACCCTGAAAACGAATACGAAGCCCTCGCCAACATGGTAGGTGGGACTTATCTTAGAGTATCCCTCAATTCAGACCGGCGTATCAACCCGTTTGACCTCCCGCTGCCCATCAAAGATGAAGAACAGAAACCGGGAGATCTGCTGAGGGCCAATATCATCACCCTCCACGGGCTTCTGAACCTGATGCTCGGTAAACTCAACCCCGAGGAAGAAGGGCTGATGGACAAAGCGCTGATCGATACCTATGCCCTCAAAGGCATCACCATGGAAACCCCGAAGCCGGGCGAACTGGAACCGCCGACCATGGAAGACCTGTATGACGTATTGAGCAACATGAAAGGAGCTGAAAATTTAGCCCAGAGACTTCAGAAATATACTGTAGGCACCTTTGCCGGACTCTTCAACAAACCGACTAATGTCGATCTGAATTCAGGTATGCTGGTTTTCTGTATCCGGGATCTCGAAGATTCCCTGAGGCCCATCGCCATGTACACAATCCTCAATTACATCTGGAACCGGGTACGTTCATCTCTAAAACGAAGAATGCTGGTAATCGATGAAGCCTGGTCGCTGGTACAGTACGAAGACAGCGCGAGGTTCTTGTATGGCCTGGTAAAAAGAGCCCGAAAGTACTATCTGGGTATCACTACCATCACCCAGGACGTCACTGACTTCATCAATTCAGACTACGGCCGGCCCATCATCACCAACTCCTCCATGCAGCTGCTTTTAAAGCAGGCTCCGAGTTCAGTGGAAGGGCTGACTAAAATCTTCAACCTCACCGAAGGGGAAAAATATCTCCTGCTCAATTCAACAGTCGGACAGGGTTTATTCTTCGCGGGACTCAAGCACGTGGCCATTCAGGTCATCGCCAGCTACGCGGAAGACAAGGTGATCACCACCAATCCTGAAGAGGTGATCAGACAACAGCAGACGGAAGCGCAAAACCGCCCCGAAGAAACAGAGGTAGTTGAAACCGAAACGACCCCGGAAGCCGAAGAAATTTCAGAAAATACTGAATCAGCAGAAAATCAGACAGAAGAAACTGATCTCGGCCCCGGCTCCGACCAAATATAATTTAAACTTAGAGCTTAAAGCTTGAAATTATTCCTCCTCATCCGCCTGAACCAAAACGGGTATTTCATCGAGATCAAACACTTCCCGAATCTCATTTTTTAAAGCTGCTTCATCAACCGCCTCCGAATCATAATCACCGTAAATAGTGCTTTTCCCGTAGAGTCTGCACTCAGCGTGATCATCAAAAAATTCAATCTCAATCTTCCCTCCCCCTATAATCTTTTCCATCACATCCATATTTTTGGCATCCTCAATCCCCAGCTCCATCACCACCATATCGTGAAAATATTCGATCCGATCCCACACAGCAAGCGGAAAGAGCTTGCCCATCAGCTTACCATCATCCGTCACCACAAATTTACCTTTAAAATGCTTTACCGTCTGAGCTTCATCAAAACGCTCCCCCCAAAGCGTAACAGGGGGCAACTCTTCAATGATTTCTAAATCTCGCTCTACAGACATATATTTTAATTGAATATTTACTTCATTCTATCAAAAACTAAGTTCTAATAAAAACCGAACTCACTTCAGCCTGCCAACCATTACTCGTATTGCAAAGGTTGGTAGCGCCACGGGGAATCGAACCCCGGTTACCGGAATGAGAATCCGGCGTCCTAACCGCTAGACGAATGGGCCATGATAAAAACCGCGGCGGTTTTGCCCGAGAGCAACCTGCCGCGAAGCGCCTGATGCTAAGCCGAATGCGAACCCGGCGCCTCTCTCACCGCTTTACGGACCGAAGTCCGCCCGGTTGCCCAGCAAGGATTCGAACCTCGATCGACGGAACCAGAATCCGTTGTCCTGCCGTTAGACGACTGGGCAATGTGGGCGCCAATTTATCAGATCGGGACCGCCCGCGCAAGCCCCCGCGAATGAAATCGCGAGCATTGCGCTCGTTCTATCCTCTTGCCTTCAGACGCTTTAGCGTCCTCTCTTTTCCCAGAAGCTCGCAGGTTTTGAAGATGTCC
>CAZSOH010000050.1:0-6125 GCA_964608535.1 uncultured Candidatus Peribacteria bacterium | reverse complement strand
AACGTTTCAACGATCAGATCAAACTTTTTGTAGGGGATGAGCCGGCCTACCGCCAGGTAATAATCCTCTGTCGGGTTTTGGGCGGGCTGGAATTTACTGGAGTCAACCGGCGGATAGATCACATGGGAGCTCCGGTTGTAGTGTTTTTCGATCTGTCCGGCAATGTGGGTCGAATTGGCGATGTATTCATCCACCCGCTGGGCGGCGCAATAATCCCATTCCCTTATTTTCTTGATCTGACGGCGGATGTAGGGGTGAAGCAGGCGGGGGAATTTTTTGAGCCTCGTTTCCAGATCCCAGGATTCCCAGGCGTAGCGCATGGGGGTGTGGCAGTAAGAGATATGAAGGGTGGAGGGTTTGGTGATGACCCCTTTGCTCACGCTGTGACAGCTGGAAAGGACGATGTCGAACTCGTCCAGATTGAACATTTCTACCGCGGTGGGCATCTGGCCCAGCATCCATTGGTGTTTTACGGGCAGTTTATCAAGCCAGCTGACGTGGACATTCTTGAGCTTCCCCAATTCCTTCATCTTTTTTGGGCGGTACATGGTGGTGTAGATGGGGGCATCCGGGAAAAGGTCATGAAAAGCGGAGATAACGCTCTCCGCGCCTCCGTAATTGGTGAGCCAGTCTGTGACGATTGCAATTTTCATTAATATTTAGACGGTTTTAAGAAAAACTTAGTTTGTTTCTCCAGATTAAAGGCTTTTTCGATTTTCTCAATATAAATATTATGAGTTTTAATGAATTGTTCTGCCATGAATTTAAAATAGGTTTCGCTTTTACCCTTCATATATTTTTTGAAAGCGGTAGCGTGGGCTATCCTTCTTTGATTCCATATAATCATTGGGTGATACTTGTGATCTTTCAGGATACGATTCATGATTAACCTACCAGTTCTGCCGTTTCCATCTATAAATGGATGAATCCTTTCGAAGCGGTAATAAAACGTAAATGCTAATTCTGGCGGATACCATTTTCCATTATTTTCTTTGTACCATACTATCAGTTCTTTTAGTTCATTTTTTACTTTATTCCATGGCATTACTTCCACATCGCCAACAACAACCCTTTCTTGTCTATATCCTAATTTTGAAGGTTCATGAGCCATTAAAATAGAATGCAGCTTTTCAATATTTTTCAAATTCATTTTGAATTTGTCGTTTACAAATTGAATAGCTTTGATGGTGTTGCTGACTTCATTATTGCCTCCGGTATTCGCCTGAACTTGTTTTTGAACGTTTGTTCTGGGAATTTTACTTCCTTCAATTTTATTTGAGTTATATATGAAATCTACCTGAAAAGCAGTTTCCATTGCTGCTGTCCCCATCCAGCCCATTTCTTCTTTTGACCTGTATAACTGAGCTCTTACTTTTTCAATTTTTTCGATAGAAAGATATTTTGAAAATTTTTGATTACTGATTTTTCTTCCCCAATAATCAGTTCTTAATTTTGCTTCTTCTTCGATTAAATATTTCATAAACTTTTGCTCTTTCACAGAAAGATTGCCTGGAGCGTTCATTGGCCCAAGTGATTTGGTTTTTTGAATCTTTTTTCCTTTAGCTATAAAGATTGTGTCATAAGCATAAAGATAATCTTTTCCGTTAATATGATTTTTATATGTTTTCATAAATAAATTAATGTAAAAATGATCCATTTACAAAAATATTGTACACCTTTACCTCTTAGATGCAAGTTTATAATTTAATATCGAATATAATTAAACTACTTCCCCCTCCAAACACCACTCCATACATTTCTCGATTTTGATGTCGACGTACTGGCCGATCAGTTTGAGGTCAGTGGCCTTGAATCTAGCCATCTTAAATTCAGGGATTTTGCCGTCGGCGTAGCCTTTGCGGATTCGCTCGACCAGGACTTTTACCTTTTTCCCTTCAAATTGCTGATTGTAATCGTGGGAAATGTTTTTCATGAGTTCGGTGATGCGGAAGAAGCGTTCTTTTTTTACGTCCAGCGGGACGTCATCATCCAGTTTTTTGTGGGCAAGCGTCCCTTTCCGTTCAGAGTATTTGGAGACGTAGATAAGGTCGATTTTTAATTCTTCAATAATGTTGCAGCTTTCCTGGAATTCCTCTTCGGTTTCTCCGCAAAAGCCCACGATGATATCGGTGCTGATGGAGATTTGGGGAATTCGCGCGCGCAGTTTGTGCACCAGTTCCCGGAAGCGTTCCGGGGTATAGAAGCGGTTCATCCGTTTGAGTACGGCTTCTGATCCGGATTGGAGCGGAAGATGGATATGGGGCACCATGCTTTCAAGTTCTCCGTACAAGTCGATGACATCATCGGTCATGTCTTTGGGGTGGACGGTGTAAAACCGGATGCGGTCGATCCCTTCCACGGCATCAATCTGCCTGAGCAATTGGGCAAAATGGGATTCTGTGGAATCCGGGTCAGCGTCGGCGGCGTTGTAGGTGCTCACATTCTGGCCGACCAGATTAACTTCTTTTGCTCCGCGTTTGGCGGCTTTTTTCACTTCATCCAGAATATCGGCAATGTTCCGGCATTCTTCGCGCCCGCGGGAGTAGGGAACGATGCAGTAGGAGCAGAAGTTATTGCAGCCGCTGGAGATAGGAATGAAAACCTGTGAGAGGTTCGCGATGGTGGGCTGGATCTGGAAATAATCATACATTTCTTTAAATTCATCCCCGCCCGCGGAGCCATGCATTTCTTTCAGGATCTCTGGGAGCTGCATCAGGTCTTTGATGCGGAAGACGAAGTCGATGGTCGGCATGATGTCGAAAACATTGTGTTTAACCTTTTCCCGCGTTCCCGATTCATCCCGGATCATGCAGCCGGTGACTCCGATTCTGAGGTTCGGATTTTTTTCTTTCATCGGCGCGAAAATTTCCCCGAGTCCGTAAATCCTGTCCTCCGCCTTTTGCTTGATGGAACAGGTGTTGAGGATAATCAGGTCCGCTTCTTCGTATCCGTCGGTTTTTTCGTAACCCATCGTTTCCAGAACTGTGGTGATCCGTTCGGAATCCGAGTAATTCATCTGGCAGCCGTAGGTTTGGATAAAATATTTCATATTTAATTCCCAATGAGCCAATTCCCAATGACCAATGAGCTTATTTATCTTACTGGAATATTATTATAATGTAAGTTTATGTATAATCCAGTTAATATGGCATTTTTGATGGATGTATCAAAGGAGCTCAGCATAAAAAATCCAGCTTACTTAAAGTCGGTGAAGCGCTATGTATGGGAGGCTTATTTGGATGATTTAGGGGAAGGGGACATTACCACTGAATTATTTGTTTCTAAAAAAGCTCAGATTGTCCGGGCTGAGGTGACGGCGAAAGAGGCTGGAGTTTTGGCGGGGGTGGAGGAAGCTCTGTGGTTTTTAAAACAGTTAAGAGTTCGAGTAAACAGTTCGAGGAAGGAAGGAGCGACCTTAAAAAAAGGGGATGTGATTATGAAATTAGAGGGCAGGGCGGACCGGATATTGGCGGTGGAAAGAACGCTTCTTAATCTGCTACAGCGGATGAGCGGGGTGGCAACTTCTACGAGCAAACTAGTTTCTAAGCTGCCTGAATCGATCAGATTATTAGCGACCCGGAAAACGCTTTGGGGGGATCTGGATAAGCGGGCGGTATCAGTTGGCGGAGGCTATACTCACCGGCTGAATCTGGCGGATGCTGTTTTACTTAAAGAAAACCATATTTCTTTGATTCGGGATTCGGGATTCGGGATTTGGGATTCAGCTAAAAAAGGTTTAAGATTTGTGGAGGTTGAGCTGGAAAATCTTGAGCAGGTGAAAGCTTTTGCGGATTCTATCAAAAAATCGGATAAGGTGGTGGTGATGTTAGACAATTTTAAGCCGGAGCAAATTAAAAAAGCAGTTCAGATGCTTAAAAAAACAGATGTTTTGATTGAGGTCTCCGGTGGAGTGAATGAAAAAAATATTAAATCGTTTGCTGTTAAAGGTGTTGATGCTGTTTCAAGCGGATCGATTACCAATAAAGCTCCCTCTCTCGATTTTTCATTAACCATTTTCCCCGATGGACGGAAATCATGACGGCCAGCTTCCGTATGAACCAATCAAACCTAAAAAACACCCCCTTTGGTATAAGATTGTTGCCATTCTTTCGGCGTCAGCTTTGTTCCTGCTTTCCGTCAGGGCTTATTTTTATGTGGCTGACTGGCTTACGAAGTAGGTGGTTCCTGCAGGAGTTTTGCAATCAGCTTAACGTTGGCGGCCGGGAATGGATAATCTTTTAGTTTTTCTTTTGGGATCCATTTTCCTTTTCGGGTTTTATCGGAAGTCTTTGCTGTGAAGCAATGCAGATCGACGGAGAATTTGGTGTAACCGTGTTTGATTCGCTGGAAAGGCTTGATGTTAGAGATTTCGATTCCGACTTCTTCTTTAATTTCCCGCTTCAGGGCATTTCTTAGGGTTTCTTTTTCAACTTTTCCGCCCGGGAATTCCCAAAGCCCGCCCATCAGGCCTTTGCTCGGGCGTTTCTGGATGAAAATCTTACCCTCATTTTCAATGATGGCGATGGCGACTTTGATCGACACTTTTTTTTGCTTTTCACCCCGATTGGGAAGTGAGTCCATCGTCCCTTTTTGATGGCTGATGCATTTGGATTTAAGGGGGCATTTGTCGCATTTTGGATTTTTTGGGCTGCAGATAAGGGCTCCCAGTTCCATCATGCCCTGATTGAATTCACGGGCCTGTTTGGGTACTGATTTTTTCATCCAATTCCAAAAATGTTTGATGTTTTCAGGTAATCGGGTGTTCTTATTATAATTCATCAGTCTCGCGACGACCCGGATCACATTTCCGTCTACAATCGGTTCGGGTTTATTGAAGGCAATGCTCGCGATGGCTCCGGCGGTGTATTTTCCAATGCCGGGAAGCGCTAAAATTTCCTTTGGATCATCGGGGAATTTGCCCTTATGTTTTTCAACGATCTGTTTGGCGGCTTTTTGTAAGTTTCTGGCCCGTGAGTAATAACCCAAACCTTCCCATAGCTTTAAGACCATGTCTTCTTTCGCGCTGGCAACGGATTCGATTGTGGGCAATTTCTTCATCCACCTTTGAAAATAAGGCAAAACGGTGGTTACCTGAGTTTGCTGGAGCATGATTTCCGAAATCCACACCTGATAAGGATCATAAGTTTTCCTCCAGGGCAAAGGGCGCTGGTTTTTACTGAACCAATCTGTTAATTCTTTCTGGATGAACTCAATGTCAGTAACGGTGAGCTTTTTCATGGGTGATTTATTGGGAATTTTAGTTTACCATAAGCACACTTAATTTCTATGAGATGCGAGTTCTCATCATCGACAATTACGACTCATTTACCTATATCCTCAAACAATATTTTGGAGAACTGGGTGGAAATCCTGATGTTTTTTTTCATGATCAGATCTCCATTCCGCAGATCAGGAAGCTGAAGCCGACTCATATTGTCCTTTCGCCCGGTCCGGGAACGGTTGATGAGCCGAAGGACATCGGGATTATGCCTGAGGTTATAAATGAGTTTTATAAAACAATTCCTATTCTTGGGGTTTGTCTGGGTCATCAGGCGATCGGGAGGTTTTTCGGTGCGAAGATTGAACGTGCGCCAAAAATAATGCATGGGAAAAGGAGTTTGATTGAGCATAATCGACAAGGAATATTTCGAGGAATTAGAAATCCAGTTGAAGCCATGCGCTATCACTCTTTGTCTATCCGAATCCTGAATCCTGAATCCCGAATCCCTTTAAGTATTACAGCACATTCAGATGATGGGGTGGTGATGGCAATACAGCACAAGGAGTATCCGGTTTTCGGGGTGCAGTTTCACCCGGAAAGCCTGGGGACAAAGGAAGGGAAAAAGATAATCCGAAATTTTCTGAAAACATGATTACTGAAGCTGACATCCGACGGAAAGGATTTGTAATACTTCACGGTAAGTGGGGTTCTGATTTGCACAGGACTCTCATTGGCCTTACTCCTTCACGAACAAAAACAGATTTGCAGGTCGGTTATCTGGCCTATCCGAATGCGGGACTTAAAAACGATATTCCAGAACGGATGTTTTTTGGATATGAGGAGCTGGTGGAACAGAAAAAACTTCCAATTCCCCGTAGGCTGGATTCGCGAATCCAGCCTACGG
>CAZSOH010000049.1:0-6247 GCA_964608535.1 uncultured Candidatus Peribacteria bacterium | reverse complement strand
GATGTCGGCTTCGGTTTTCTGTTTGCTCATACCGGATGAAGCCGGTGTCTCTTCCTGAGTATTTTCATCAGGAGCTATAGTGCCCTCAGCCGTGGCGGCGGCGGAAGGGTTATCTTCATCAATGGAAGCTTCGGCAGAAATCCGGACCCTATCCGTATTATCATCCTTTTTCTCTGGCTTTTTATCCGCTGTTTTTTCGCCGTCAGCCTCATCATCACCCTTTTCTTCCGCTTTGGCTTTTTGGCAGCTGCTGTTTTTCCAGGAATATCCCTCCCCGCAGTCGCCGGTGGATTCGCCGTACATATTGCGGCATCGCTGTTCGTTTTCAGAATTTTCACAATCATCCGGCCGGCCGTTTTCGAAAGCGCCCTTGATACATTCCTTTTTAGTGTAACTGCCGGGCCCGCCCCTCACATTATCGCACGCGGTCGGGTCGCCTGTATTTTCAGCGACCATCAGATAACATTTATCCTGCGGCGGATTAGAGCTTGAAAAATCGGGGTGCTGGGGCACTTTGTCACAATCTTCCGGGTCACCGGTACTGACCGCTATTTCCTGCATACAGTGGACATTGTCGCCCACATTAAATTCACAGCTGATGCCGATCAGTTCATTCAGCAGGTCACAGCCCGATAAAACCACAGAGCTCATCAGGGCCAGCAGCAAGACGGAGAGATGCTTTGATTTTTTGAATAAAGAACAGAGAAAGATAAAAAGGAGTAAAAGCGCGGTCAGAAAAGCCGCGTTCAGAAGCGGATAACCAATGAAGATCGCAATCCCGCCGGAAAGCGGAGTAAAGCGGTTAGAAACAGACACCAGATTCCAGCCAAAGTAGGCAAAGGGTGCAATAGCAGCCAGTAACGCAAAAGGGACAGCCCATTTAAACCGGGAAAGACGGACGATATAAAAAACCGCGTAAAGGATGAGCGCCAGCAGCATGTAGATAATTCCGAATCCGGCGCTTGCCAGCGGCCCGTAAGTGGTCATAACATCCTTCACCTTCATCGCGGCGCCCTGCCCGTAATCCCGGATCGAGGGCACAATCTGGATCAGATAGTCATACTCAGCTAGTGACCCGGACTTGCGGAGGTAAAAGAACAGGGCAAAAAGGGCGGCAAAGAAAAGGGGGGTGAGGAAGAGCATCTTCTTTGACTGCCAGAAAGATTTTGATTGGTTCATAAGATAGACTTAAAAAACGACTCCAGTTTACACGCTAAGCCGTGTTTGAGTCTAGAGGTGGAGCGGGCAACGGGGATCGAACCCGTATCATCGGCTTGGAAGGCCGAGATAATAGCCATTATACGATGCCCGCATTGTTAATTAGCTTTTTAAACGCGTTTCCGCATTTGTATGATTTAATTTCCTTCTCCCGTTTTAAAGCATCAGACTTATTTGAGAATTCTTCAGTATGTATCACTTTCCAGGGTCTGTCAGATTTAGTTGAAGTATTTCTGCCCTGATTATGCCTCTTTAAGCGCTCCTGTAGACCGCTTGTGACACCGACATAGTACCTATTCGTTTTTTCACTTTTTAATATATATACCAACATTCAGTTTTGAATCCGTATCACCCCGCCTCAGGCGGGGGATAATAGCCATTATACGATGCCCGCTTATTTAATGAGCGAAATTATTGTAAGCAAGAATACGCTTCAGTTCAAGATTATTTAATGTAATTTTGCTTCACATAATCAATAATATCATCCGATTCATACATAAAGGAGCCTTTATCAAAATCAATCAGGAAGGGGACTTGCGCCTTTCCGCCCAGCTTCAGGAGGATATCGCGGGAAGGGGAGTTAGTGGGGCTCACAAGGGAAACATAGCTGACATGATTGTCCGAAAAAAACTGCCTGACCTTAGCGCAGTACGGACATTCTTCTTTGTGGATGAGAATTAACATAATTATAGTTTTTAGTTTACAGTTTTGAGTTCGGGGCAGGGCTTTGATTTCAGAAGAATAATCTCGAACTGAAAAAATTAAGCAGAGGGTTGGATATTATAGTAATCAAAAAGGAACTGGGCGATCTTTTTAAAAGTCGGCGCGGCCGTGGTCGCTCCCCAGGTCTCTTCGCCGATTCGAGGGCGGTCAAACTTGACCAGCATCACAAATTTCGGTTCATGGGCCGGCGCGTAACCGGCAAAAGAAGTGATGGTTGAACCTTCGCCTACTTCATACTTGCCATCTTTACCCGCGACCTGTGACGTACCGGTTTTACCGGCAATCAGGTAGCCGGGAATGTCAGCAGGGCGGGCCACACCATTCCGTACAGAATTGACGTTCATCGAAGTAATAATGCTTGAGGTTTCTACGGAAATGACCCGCTTGATGATCTGGGGCTCCGGTTTAATCACTTTGCCGTCTTTGATAACGCTGTCCACAATATAAGGCTGCATCAGTTTTCCTCCGTTGGCCATAGTAGACCAGGCAGTAATGAGCTGAAGAGGGGTGACAACAATACCCTGGCCGAACGAAGTCGTCAGCATCTGGGCTTTGGACCAGCGCTTGTAATAGTCCACCTCACCTTTTGTCTCACCTTCAAGTTTCAGGTTGGTGTATTCACCAAAGCCAAAATCTTTCAGATACTGATACATCAGCTTTTTGCCGAGCTGCTTGGCCACAAAACTCATTCCGGTATTCATGGAGTAAGCCAGCACCTCGGACATTGAAGTGGTTCCGCGGTATTTATTGTCGGAATTCTTGATTTCAAACTCATCAATCTTAAGCGGGCCGTCGTCCAGGAAGGTGGTTTGGGGTTCAACCTCTTTCGCGTCGAGCGCGATTGACATGACAAGGGGCTTGAAAACAGAACCAGGCTCATAATATTCAGAGATCAGCTTGTTCTTAAAGACGTTGGGGCCGAACTTATTTTTATAAATAAACTTTTCAATGTCATCATTAAAATAATCTTCATCATCCAACGGAACATACTTACCTTTCTCATTCAGCTTAAAAACAGGAACAGTCTTTTCGACCAGTTCATCTTTTTCGAGCGGCCTTAGGGCGTAAACGTCAGTGTAATGGCCGGGATCAAAAGTGGGATAGTCTGCCATGGCGATGATGGCCCCGGTAAAAGGGTTCATGATAATCACCTGGCCGCTGTCCGCGCGGTAAAAGTCCACCGCTTCCGCCAGGATTTCCTGCACTTTCTGCTGGATAATGCGGTCAATCGTCAGGACAACAGTATCTCCGTCAACCGCATTCACAATTTCACTTTTTCCCACCGTGATCTGACGGCCAAGAGGGTCTTTTTCGGCATAGATAGTTCCTTTTTTACCTTCAAGTTCCGTATTAAAGTAACCTTCAACGCCATATTGGCCGATGCCGTCGCGGTTTAAAAAGCCGACAATGTGGGCCGCCAGTGAACCTTCGGGATAAAAACGCCAGTGTTCAGGCAGCAGGACGACGCCCTTCAGGTCCAGGGCCTTGATCTTCCGGGAAACTTCCGGCTCAATCTTGTTCTGGAGAAAAACATACCGGACTTTACGGCGCGCAAGTTTCTTTTCGAGCTCAGGGGCGCTGTAATTAAGCAGTTCAGAAAGTTTCTGAGACACAAGCGTCAGCTGGCCTTCAGGAATGAGGGTCGGGTCAGCATAAACCATAAAACGCTTCGTATCCACAAAAACGCCCGGCAGGTTCTCGTTCACCACACTGGAGATAAGATCAGCTTCAGCGTCGCGCGTGAGCACAACAAAATCAACTTCAGTTTTGGATATCTTCCGGAGCGTGTTGGCGGCGACCTCATCGATCATCTTTGAGTAGGGCTTAAGCGACTCCTCTTTTGGTTTAACTTCAATAGGTTTGTCCTCCAGCGCCCAGACCGTATCCACGAGAACGGTTGAATCGAGGTCAGGGCTGTCAACGATTTTATAAGGACAGTCCTCCGGAGTTTCTGTGCAGGTGCGGTAATCCGATTTGGTGAACAGAAGCGGGGCGAGCTTTTTCGCGATTTCAACCTTTTCGGATTCATTCACGACAAAAGGGTCTACATAAACCAGGTCCAAGGTGGTATTGGTAGCCAGTTTTGAAAGGTCGCCGGAATGAGTGTCACGCACCAGGATTTCCCCCCGTTTCGCGTTCAGGGTGATCGCGCCGAAATGCTGATCGTTGGCCGCTTCGCTGTAATTATTATGATCCATCACCTGCAGCTGAAAAAGCCGCCCGATAATCGCCAGAAAACAGAGGGCGGCGGCAAAAATCATAAAATAAAGCCGCCCATGATGGCTCATTTCGGAGGAAAGGTAGGCCTGTGAAGACAAGGGGGTGATTCTTCTCATAAAAAAAGACCGTATTATTTTACCACAATTTAACCGCCGGACATCTGTCTATTTTTGGACTTGAGACTTGAGCCCTGAGACAAAATATGCTATAATTATAAGATTAAATAAATCAATTATGAAATTTCGTATCGGAGTGATGGGGTCTGCCCAGGGTCCCTCAATAGAAAACCAGGAGAATATCAGGAAATCCATTGAAGTCGGTCATCATATTGCAAAAAACGACTGTATTCTTGTCAACGGAGCGTGTCCTGGCCTTCCCGATGAGGCAGCGTTCGGCGCTCATCAGCACGGCGGATTGGTGATGGGGGTTTCTCCCGCCTTCAGCGAAAAAGAACACACAGAAAAATACAAGTCGCCTAAGGAGTACTACGACATCATCCTGTATACCGGAATGGGGCTGATGGAACGGGACATCGTCAACATCAGAAGCAGTGATGCTATCATTCTGCTGGGCGGAGGGGTTGGCACTCTGAATGAATTCACCGTGGCTTACGACGAAGGGAAGCCCATTGGTATCCTGAGCGGAACCGGGGGCGTTTCCGACCACATCGACGACATCCTCAAAATCTGCGACCGTCAGCTAATGGAGAATATCGTTTTCGATGAAGACCCCGAAACGCTGGTAAAAAAAGTTCTGGAGGTCATCAAAAGCCATCCGCAGCCGATCACCGAAGACCAGAGGGTGACGACAGAGGGGGAAGCAAATTAGCCCTTCGCAGAAAGGGTGGTTATTTCAGGGTAAAAAAACATTTCAACTTTCTCTTGCCTGCAGAGAAACCGTCTGCTAAAATTTGTGGGCTTTTAAATTATGTTTTTTAAATATGGGCAAAATAAAGCAATACCTTAAAAACAGTGTGGCTGAGTTTAACAATGTCACCTGGCCGACCCGGAAACAGGCGATCCGCATCTCAACGATTGTGTTTATCGTTATGGTGATCAGCGCGGCCATTCTGGGAGTGGTGGATCAGCTCCTCTCTCTTGGTTATAAATTCCTGCTCAACCTCTAACTGAATCCTTTCCGCCAAAAGCGGATCCGCCCCTGGCGGGAATCCTGAATTCTTAATCCTAAAATAATGGCTAAACAAGCAAAAGGCACAGGCCGCAATTGGTATGTTCTCCACACTTACTCAGGTTACGAAGATGCGGTAGAAAAGGCCCTCAGACAGAGAATTGAGGCGTTTAACATGCAGGATTATATTTTTGACGTGAAAGTGCCCAAAGAAGGTCAGATTGTCATCAAACGGGGGGAGCCGGTTCAGGAAAAAAAGCGAATCTTTCCAGGATACGTACTCGTTGAAATGCAGGTGACCGATTACTCATGGTATGTGGTAAGGAACACCCCTAATGTAACCGGGTTTGTCGGTTCAGGGAATATTCCGGTTCCGGTAACGCCCGAAGAATTCGGAGTGATCGAAAAACGGACCGGGATGGAACAGCCAAAATTCAAAATTGACTTCAAGGTGGGTGAGCATGTTGGTATCACCAGCGGCCCCTTTGCTAATTACGACGGTGTGATCGATAAAATTGATCCTGAAAAAGGGAAGGTAAAAGTGCTCGTATCCATTTTTGACCGGGAAACGCCGGTTGAACTGGATTTTACCCAGGTAAAGAAGAAATAAATAATGAGAAAGCTTCCTGTCACCTTAGGCTTTCTGCTCCTGATGACGCTCTTTGTGGCAGCGGATCTCTACCTGAATAAGTTAAACCCCGAAGTAGCCCTAAGCGACTTACGGGAAGTAGCGGGCAGTGAACCGGTGACCGAAGAAAAGCCCAGTGCCTTCTCGGATTCCGCCCTCACGGAAGGCCAGACTTTAAATGGTTACACAGTTAAGTCGCAGGCCCAAAGCAGCCAGTTATTCGACAGTATCGACCTAAGCAGCCTCGGAAGCGTAAAAATTTATCAGCATAAGCTGGAAAAAGCGGCTGATAATGTGGTACTCTACGAAATCCTCGGCCCCAAGGGGCAG
>CAZSOH010000048.1:0-6252 GCA_964608535.1 uncultured Candidatus Peribacteria bacterium | reverse complement strand
AAACTCAAAGCAGCTCAAAGAAAATTTAGACAGAATGCAGCCAGCCTATCTGAGTTTGCTTTATGTTCAGATTCTAAAGAAAATTGCCGAAGGTCAGAGTGGAAAAATAAAACTGGACAATGAGTCAAAACTAAAATTGGCTCAGCATCTGACCCTGATCAAAGTTTATCTGGAGGCAAGGCATGGAATCAGTGCCTTATCCATAATGCAGAATGCAAAGTTCTTCAGAACAAGTATGAAGCTGGAAGATCTGATGAAACATATCGACAATTTGAAGCTTAAAAACAACACGAGCTATACTGACTTTGAAAAAACTAATGTCGAGCAGAAACCCGGTGTATATGCCATGTACCGCCTGGCCCGGTACTTCGGCTACACAGGCAATCAGCAGGAGGCTGAACTAAAGAAATTCTTCGGTGAAAAAACAGCTGCCCATCACGGAATTTACTGGAATGGAAGTGTGTGGTGCGTACAGGAAGCCGGCGCTGAACGGGATGAAAAAATAGGCCCTGATTTAAATTATGAAACGATAAGAAAAATAGTCACCGAACTATATCAAAACGCTGATGACGTATTGGAACACCGGCACGACCGCTGGTTTGCCAATGCCTACGATTATTCAAATCAGGTCAAGGCAATGGCTGAGTTACTGCAAAAAAATTACAACGAAGGGATGACAAAATATAAGACAAAAGGATCAATGATCAGCCATATCGCTCCAACCAGCGTTTTTGAAGCCAAAAAATTTGAAGCCAAAAAAGATATAGGAAGTGAATACAGCAAGGAAATCAACCGGCTCAGACAGATAGCGGGCTGGTCAAAGCTGGAGCATAAGGTAGTCAATAAAAATACCATCGAAATCAAAAGGACAGGGGCATCAGAAAAAACCACGCTAAAAAAATCCGGTGATAAATGGAACCTGGAAACCTACGCCTTCGACCTGTCCTTTGGTCAGGCTGTAACTCTAGCAAATCTACTCAACCGTGTTAAAAATATCATAAAAGGCAGTAAATGGAAGGGGGGCAGTGACCGGCCATTTGAAATTGACGGAAAGGATATTGACTTTGACAAAGCCGGAACCCCGTTCGACACCACCGTAATTGACGGAGACAGGGAAGGTAACTACATGAACTTCATGAATCAGATGGGGATCACGCCAAAAAAACTGGTCGAAACACTAAACAATTGGTACCAGGTGGAAGCGTAAGGCCTTAACTACTGAATATCCTCAATCCGCCGCCGCTTTCCGTCTGGCGTAAAGTATTTCACATACATATTTTTCAGAAAGCCCATCGTTGAAGTAAAAAGAGAAGAGAGCATCTCCTTTAAGCCCCGGATACGGGCAATGGACTTATTGTACCCATCCACTCCCCCGCTCCCCAGCTGACCCTGCAGTTTTTTAGCTTTTTTCATTTCAAGTTTAATCTGAGCATTGATAGCAGTGCGGATCTTCTGAACCATCACTATCTCAGAAGGAAAGTGGTAATCTTTTAAGGTAAATTGAATATCATCCGCCTCTCCTTCGTCAGAGGTTGCAGAACCGGATGATTTTACTGGCCCCCGCCCTTCACCTTTTTCGCCAGCACGTTCAGACACTTTCTCGCTGGGCTTTTCAGCCCCGGCCATCACTTCGGATATTTCCTCCTGGACACCGGACGCTTTACGCGAAACGGATTCCGAAACCTCAGCCTGTTTTTCAGCCTGTTTTTTGCCAATCAGATGGTCAACGGATTCAACAGTAGACTCTTTTTGATTTTTAACCTCAGGATGATGGTTGCTGGTAGGCATAAATAGGGATCTTTACTTCTTTATATTATAACATTTTTAACAAAATTTTTCAAATACACGCCCAATTAGTGTACCATATCCAAAGGATGAAAACGATCAAAACCAAAGCACCAGCCTGGGTAAATAATAAGGGGAAACTCATCCCTGTTTGTCTCTATGATGAAATTGAAATAACCGCATTGCATGAAAGGAAAATTTCAATCCGGAAAACAAGCGGCTATAAAATCCCGACCAACCACCTGAATCCCGTTTACAAGGCAGCAACAGCCCTGCAGAAACTAAAACCGAATAAGTTTGGAGCAGAAATTAAGATAAGGAAAAGGATTCCGACTTTCTGCGGGCTGAATTCACAGGCTTCGGATGCATGCGCCGTACTGGAAACGCTCAATAAATTATGGAAATTCGGCCTAAAACATGATGAATTGCGAAAAGTTGCCGAATCAGCCGACAAAAATGTAGGAAAAATCTTCAAAGCTTCCTCCGGCCCGGAACAGCATATCATCCTTATTAAGCCTAAACATATTCTGATCGGGAAAAACTGGAAAGGAAACGTCCTCAGCAACTTCCCGGACCTCAGGTTAATACTTGAGAGCCTGAAAAACATGGGGTCAAATAAGGCTGAACTGAACGGAAAAGGACCGACACTTTTCGTACTTTCCGAAAAAAAGATGGATGCCAGCCAATTGCCAGAGTCGGTCAGAAAAAAAGCGGACTTCATTTGGACAGGGAAAACCTGTAAAATGAGTGCAGTATTTTCAGATTGTGTATGACCACGTTTTATTCCTCTACATTTATCAGCATTGTCCTCGCTTTTTTGGTGCTCATGGCTCAAAATGGACAGCCTGTCGAACCGGCTGAATCGGTTTCAAAGCCAAATTTCAGCAATACTGTGCAAACCGAAAGCACCGGCCCTTATAACAAAGTTAAAATTGAAATTTTCGATAATCTGACATGCCAGGAATGTTCAGATTTAGCCCTCAATACCTTGCCAAAAATCAGAGAACTGAACCGGGAAATCGGAAATCTGGAACTCAGGCTTTATTTTACACCCGACATCAACAATGAAATTTTTTCCGTATCCGCTTTAGCCTTAAAATGCGCGGCAGATCAGGAGGTTTTCTGGGCAATGCACGAAAAAGTTCACAAAAACAAAGCTGAACTGAATAAAAAAATATTCAGACAATTCGCCAAAGAGCTGGAAATCAACGATGATGCTTTTATGGATTGTATAGAGGAAGAAGTGCACAAAAAAGCCGTTGAGGACGACATTCGGCATGCTTCAAATGAATCCATTATCTTCTTTCCAAGCCTGCTGGTCAACGGAACCAAGCTCATCGGCAATCAGCCTTTCGAAAACATCAGAAAAGTTATCAACAATTCTCTCAGGGATTTTAATCCCGAGTCAGCTCAACCTAAGCCAAAAATTCCGGCAACTGAACCTCAGGAAGTCACTGAACCTCCTGAAGAAAATCCCCCGCCCACCCCGGATGTTGAATTAAGTATCTAACGCTTAATTTTTAATTCTTAATTCCTAATTTTTAATTAATAAATGTGTGTTTTCTGCCAAATCATCAATAAAGAAATGGAAGCCGATATTGTTTTTGAAAACGATGAGCTCATCGCCTTTAAAGACCTGTACCCCAAAGCCAGACATCACCTCCTTATTGTCCCCAAAAAACATATCGATACCATTAAAGATCTGGATGAAAAAGAAGCTGATGAAGAATTGGTCGGAAAAATGGTTTTAGCAGCAAGGAACATTGCCAAAGACTTAAAACTGGAAGGCTATCAGCTGCTTTTTAATGTCGGGAAATCAGCCGGACAGGTTATTTTCCACATTCACCTCCATCTCATGTCTAATGGCTAACCACAAATTGCTATCAGATCGCTATCACGCGAGCCCAATGAAATCGGGAAAACTGAAAGCAATTTATAATGAAATAATATGAATGGAAAACTATATATAGTCGCAACACCGATAGGAAACCTGAAAGATTTGACCTTCAGGGCCAAAGAGACTTTGGAATCCGTTGACCTGATCGCCTGCGAAGACACTCGCCACTCAAAGCGCTTATTAGAACATTATTCTATTAAAAAACCGCTTTTATCATTTCATAGTCACAGCGGCAAAGCCAAGGTGGATAAAATCATAGACTATTTAAAAAATGGAAATGAAGTAGCCTTGATTTCGGATGCGGGAACGCCGGGCATTTCCGACCCTGGATACGTTTTGATCCAGGAGGCGATCACAGAAGGATTTGAAGTGACACCAATTCCCGGCGCCAGCGCCGTCACCACCGCGCTTTCTGCAGCCGGACTGCCAACCGACAAATTCCTTTATTTAGGCTTCCTTCCGGTTAAAAAAGGAAGACAGAAGCTTCTTAAATCCCTGGCAGATTCAGTTCACACAGTCGTTTTCTATGAATCCCCCCACCGCCTGCTCAAAACTCTTTCGGAATTAAAACAATATTTAAAACCAGAAACCAAAGTCACCATCGCCAAGGAACTCACCAAAATCCACGAAACTTTTTTCCGCGGAACAATAAATGACATTGAAAAAAAACTTCCCGCCGGCAAACCAAAAGGTGAATACGTTATCCTCATCTCAAATAGTTGATCATATCGTGGAGCAAATAGTGGTTCAAATGGTTGAAGTAACAACCACAATTTGACCCACAAAGCGGAGTGCTACGAAGCCTTGTGCGAAGTAGAACGAAGCGATGATCCACAACTTGACCCACTATTGACCACCATCTGTCAGAAATCGGTCCGGAATGTATTCAATCGGCAAATCATAAACAGGAAGCCAGTCGAGAGGGTCAACATTTTCCCCTTTATGCCACACCTCAAAATGCAAATGAGGTCCCGTGGTCTGCCACCCTGCCCCTTTGGTTCCCGGAGTACCTCCGGTCAAACCGATAATCTCACCCTGTTTCACCACCGTACCGGGGCGGACTAAAATCTGAGTAACGTGGCCATAAACCGTGACCAGTTTATTTTTGTGCGCAAGAATTATATAACTATAACCCATACCATTATCCTTTGCCTGAAACACATAAGCATTTGCCGGCGCACGAATTTCAGTGTATTGCTTTGCCCTTATATCAATGGCCTGATGAAGCCCCCATTGCTTAGGATAGCTCGGGTCATGAAAGTAAGCGGTAATCGCTTTCGGTTCCACTGGCCAGATAAACGGCTGCACTCCGGGCACCCGTTCTTCGTCAGGGTCAGGCTCAAACGCTTCCTGCGCTGCCTCCTCAATCGCCTGAGAATCAACTTCAACCTGGTCCGCGCTCTTTTCATCCATAGCATCCAGCTTCTGAATTGACTCATCCAAAAGAACAAGTTTATCTTCAATATAAGCAATATTATCCTTCATATTCTGAATGGCGATTGCCGATTCAAGCTGTTCTTTCTTAGAGCGTTCAAGAAGCTCCTGATAAGCATCTTCCTGTCCCTGGGTTTCCTCCAGCAATTGTTTTTTGGCCTGCTTGCCTTCTTCAAGAAGACGCTTTTCCTGCTTTAAAGACCGATGGAGCATATCAAGTTTCGCCTTTTCCTCCAGTACTTTAATCTGCTTATCTTCAAGCTCGGTTTTCTGGGCATACAAATCATAAAAAACCTTACGGCCCGTCTCTTCCAGAACCTTAGAATATTCACGGCCAAGCAGATTTTCCGTCACACTGTTGTCGGCAAGAAGCAGTTTCAGCGTACTTGAACCTTCATCAAAATAATCCATAAATTTCTCCTCTTCATTGTAAACCAGATAAATATAATCAAGCACCATTCCCCTCTGAACATCCAGTTTGATAGAACTCTTTTTTAAATCCCACATCATATCCCGGACAGCAACTTCTTTTTCGGCAATCTGCTCTTCCGCCTCTTTGATTTTCCGCTTCGAGAAAGAAAGCTGCTTATTGAGCAGGTCAACATGGCCGTTCAGAGTATCAATTTCCTTTTTAACCGGCGCGATTTTCTCTTCAAGCGTAGTGATTTCTCCTCCCAGACGGCCAAAATTTTTGAGCTCATCTTCAAGGTTTTTCTGTATTTCATTCAGTCTCTTCTTCGTGAAATTAAGCTTGCCGCCCCAATTCGAAATAATACTGTCCCGATAGGCTTCAAAAGTATTTTCCCCGTCTGAATTATCAGACAGAATCTGATTCAGAGTTTCATAAGAATTATTATCAAGAATCATCTGGTCGGAACTTCCATCCGTCCCGGCAACCTCAACCACATTTCCTTCGCTGTCATATACGCCATAATCCGTTACCTCATAGAGATCCTCCGTGTAATTATAACTATTCCCTGTCAGCTCCTCCTGATCAGTATTTTCAGCAGAATCAGTGGATTCAAAAGGAAATATAGTACCCTCATCCGTTTTTTCAGGAATCGCCTGCCCGAATGCCGCCGAAATCATAAATGTATTCAGAATAAGCGTCAGCAGAAGGAACTTTTTGAAATGTG
>CAZSOH010000047.1:0-6346 GCA_964608535.1 uncultured Candidatus Peribacteria bacterium | reverse complement strand
GCAAAAACCGATATTGAAGCCACCGATCTGGGCTACTTCCGGCCTAAGTATCAGTCTCAAAAAGAACTGCTTCCCGGTGAAGTCGGCTTTGTGGTCACGGGCCTCAAGTCGGTGGGAGAGGCCCGGGTGGGTGACACGATTTATAAGTCTCAAGTGCGAGTCTCAAGTGCGAGTGAGCCAACACCTCTACCAGGCTATAAGGAGGTGATTCCAATGGTTTACGCGGGTATTTACTGTATTGACGGCGACGACTTCCCTCTGCTTCGTGATTCACTGGAAAAACTGACGCTGAATGACGCCGCGCTGACTTACACGCCTGATCAATCCCCCGCGCTCGGCTCCGGTTTTCAATGCGGATTTTTGGGACTTCTGCATATGGATATCGTCCGGGAACGGCTGGAACGCGAGTATGACCTGGATATCATTATGACCGCGCCGTCTGTTTCTTATGACATCCGGACAAAAGACGGCAACACTTCAACGATTTCTTCACCTGCCCTGCTTCCGGATCCGAGCCATATCGATGGTATTTCGGAACCCTGGGTAAAAATTGAAATCGTCTGCCCCAAAGACACAGTGGGGGGCATCATGAAAATCGCCCAGCAGCGCCGCGGGATCTACCTCAACCTTACCTATATAGATGAGGAACGGGTTCTACTGCTTTTTGAAATGCCGCTGGCTACTGTGATTATTGATTTTTACGATGCGCTCAAGAATGTGAGCAGCGGTTATGCCTCGATGAACTATGACTTTTTGGACTATCGGGAGGAAGACCTCATCAAACTGGACATGTATGTGGCGGATGAGAAGATTGATGGCCTGAGCGCTATGTGCCACCGCACAGAAGCCCAGACGCTGGGCAGCCGGCTGGCCAAAAAGCTGAAGGAAATTATCCCGCGCCACCAGTTTCAGGTGAAAATCCAGGCGGCAATCGGCGGGAAGATCATCGCCAGAGAAACCATTTCCGCTCTCCGAAAGGATGTGACGGCCAAATTGTACGGAGGAGATGTTACCCGGAAAAACAAATTGCTGAAAAAACAGAAGGCGGGCAAAAAAAGGATGAAGCAGATGGGCGGAGTGACTTTGCCTCAGGAAGCGTTTCAGGCTATTCTTAAAAAAGATTAACTTTTTAGTCTCAAGTGCGTCCCGATGCAATCGGGATGAGACTCGCACTCGCACTGAACAATATGTTTACCGGTATTATCGAAACCACAGGCACAGTTAAATCTTCCGAAGGAGGGAAGCTTACGCTTCATGCTCCCGGCATTGTTCCTGATTTAACTCCCGGGGCAAGTGTCGCGGTGGATGGGGTCTGCCTGACGGCAACTCACATTGAGGGGGGTGATTTTGTGGCGGACACGATGCCTGAAACAGAAGCTAAAACGATCATCGGAACTTATAAAAATGGACAGCGTGTCAATCTGGAACTACCCCTTAGAGCCGACGGACGGTTTGACGGCCATATGGTAACCGGGCATGTGGAAGGAATGGGTGAAATCATATCCATCACTGAAGACAAAAACGCTATCGTGATCGGGCTCAGAATTCCGGAAACGCTCAGTAAATACGCCGTTCCAAAAGGCTCTATCGCGCTCAACGGCATCAGCCTGACGGTTATCGATGTTTCGGAGAATCAGCTGACGGTCAGCATCATTCCCATGACGTGGGAACGAACGAATTTACAGGATCTTTCGGTCAATGATAAGGTAAATATCGAGACAGATGTTTTGGCTAAATACGCTGAGAAATTTCTAAGAATTAAGAAGTAAGGAGTAAGGATTAAGCTGTTTTATGTTCCGCCTACTTAATTCTTAATCCCTAATCCTTAATCCTCGATGTGCCAATGAGCATCATAAACAACCATTTGGAAATGCCATTAAAGGTTAAAAAGGGGGTAAAAATCGGAATCGCGGTCAGCCGGTACAACTCTGAGATTTCTTCTGCCCTGCTGGAAAGCTGTATCGACGAACTGGTGGCCAACGGAGTTCTGAAAAAAAATATTGAAACGGTTTACGTGCCTGGCGCTTTTGAACTTCCTCTGGCCTGCACCCGCCTGGCGGAACGCCAGCTATTCGATGCGATCATTGCCCTGGGAACGGTAATTAAGGGGGAAACACCCCACTTTGATTTCATTGCTTTTGCGGCGACTCAGGGTATAATGAATACGGGTTTAAGTTATAAACTTCCTGTGGTCTTCGGAGTGCTGACCATAAATTCCCTGAAGCAAGCCCAGGCGAGAATCCGAGGGGGCAAACGGGGGGATAAAGGAGCTGAAGCCGCGCGCACAGCGCTCCATATGATTCAATAATTACTCTCCATGCAAAAGTTAACCTTATCTATCGAGAAAAATGAAACCCATCAGAATACTCATGTGGTGCATTTTGAAGGCGCTTTCGACGGCAGTCAAAAAGAAGCCTTAGTTGACCTTGAAGCTCTGATCGAAAGTGAAACTCCTGAAGCGGTGTTTGTGTTCGACTTCCAAAAACTCGATTATTTAAACAGTTACGCCATCGGTCAGCTGGTTGCCTGGCAGAACCATCTTATAAAAAACAATGGCCAGATTATTATTGCCGCCCTCAATAAAAATGTTGAGGATATCTTGAGTATTCTGGGGATCTCCAATCTGTTTAAGATTTTTCCGGATATTGACAGCGCCCTTGCCTCGCTCGGCTAACCTTCTGAACTGAGTCTCTTCTGTTCTTTGATAAGGAGCTCAAGGTTTTTGACGATTTCTACATAAACGCCCTGCATAAAATCCCTGAGGATCTGGAATTCCATGGTGATTTCGTGCTTCAGCAGGAAGTTGCGGAGAATAAAGGCGGAAAGCTGAACAAGCACTGGTGAAAGCACTCTTTCCGGTCCCGGTATTACAACCGTATCAAGTACCCGGTGCGGTTTTTTCGCGGCTACTTCTGAAATATTTCCAATCCATTTATCAATGGCCTTTTTATGATGCGGGGACAGGGATTCAAAGTTTGCGTTTTGGTGGACGATCATTTCATGCCCTTCTCTTCCGGACTTGCCTTTAGCGCCCTCCAGCAGTCCCTTCACCTCTTCCAGACTTCGCTTATCAATGAGAGACAGGACCGCGATAATTAATTCCGATGGAATATTCTGTGCGACGGTTCTTGAAATGAGTAAAAAGAGGTCTGTATTTTCGGGCTGACCCAGGAACTGGACGATAATAGCGGCCAGATTATCATCATTCGCCTTAGCCTTACCTTCCTCGCGCTTGAGATCCTGCATAGCCTTTTGGGTTTTCTTCATTTCCTCCTGAAATTTCTCATCGCTCATCTCTTTTTTCTCAGAAGGGGCGGGGCCGGAAAATAACTCAAAGTCGTTTTGTTCGGACATTTTCTATTTAATATTAAAAGTTATGCTTAACTAAAAAAGCATGAACAGTTTATCATGCTTTTTAAATCGAATTAAAGGAACTTTCGTCTAAGCTGGCACAACGTTGACAAAACGGTCTTTAAAAACCCGCCCGTCATATTTCCTCTGGCGTTTTTCGGTAAATTCAACGACTCCGTTTTTCTCTGCAAAAAGGGTGAAATCCTTTCCTACTCCAACGTTTTTGCCTGGCTTATATTTTGTACCCTTCTGGCGGACTAAAATGTTGCCGGCAAGTACCTTCTGACCAGCGTACAGTTTGACTCCCAGGCGTTTTGCCTGTGAATCCCGTCCGTTCTTTGTTGATCCTCCCGCTTTTTTATGTGACATGTTGTCTAAGATTAGTAAGCGAGAGGATTTTACACACTTTTTTACTCAGATGCAAGCGATTTAAATATAAATATTGATATTTGTCCATAAAAATGTTATAATTGTCTGATAACTCGATTTACAAATGGATCAGCTCCCTGTAGATGAAGAAGCATTGGAATTCCTCTATGATGAAACGATTGATCATCATAATGAATTTCTGGAGAAACTTCATCAGGCGTTCGACAGACGCTGTGAACAGATCGGGACAGAGGCCAAAAAAAAGTTATCTGAGCTCAATGATTCTCAGGAAGAAGAGCGGACAACAATCCTGGAAGAAGAGCAGGCTCAGCTAGATCAAACCCTTGCCGAGCTAAAATACGCCATCAACAAAAGTAATGCGAATGCCCGCCAAAAACTGGAAGAGATTCAAAGTAAGCTCGATGAGCAGGAACTGGATCTGGAGAATGAACTGTTAAATTTATAAAAATAAACACTAACTTTAATACCATGAAAGAATTATTTAATTCTCTTTCGAACACTAGCGATTTTTTTAATGAAAAACGCAAGGTGTTCGAAGGCAAAGGTCCTGAAAGACCTGAGCCTCAGATCGATATTTCAGAAAGGATCGACAAAAAAGGCAACTTTGAGTTCACCCTTACTGCTCGCCAAGCCAAAGAAAAGGCTGCGTCCAAGGTTAAGGGGGTTCAAAAAGCTGCCTCAAAGGCCTTTGAGAAAAAGGGAACGAAGCTAAAGAAAGCTGCCAAGAAAGTGGCTGAAGCTGAAAAAGGTGTTGATAAAAAGCTTAAAAACAAGATTCTGTCCAGAATTGACCGCTTACGAAACAATGTCCAATTCACCAAAATAATGGACCATATTCTGGAAAAAGGTGCAAAATACCTGAATTCAGGTGATCCTAATAAAATCAATACGGTTGTTAATTTGGTTGACCGAGTGCAGCTCGAGTACAAACATTGGAAAAAGGACCGATCTACTTTTCCTGCGGCTATGTACAAAATTGTAGACCGCTACTTATCGTAAAACTTAAATAATTCTTTCTGAATTAAAACCTTAAAACCCGCCTTTCATGGGGGCGGGTTTTTGTGTATAGAGAAACGCCCGCCCCGACATCGTCGGGGCGGGGCCGAGCCTCTGCCTCAGGGGCTAGAGACTCTTGGCGTAGTCGTGGAGCTCTTTGGCCAGAGCTTTCGCGCGCTCGTAGCGGTTTTTGCTGGCCTTGATCATGTTGATGATGTCCTTGTCTTGGGCGTCTGGGCTGAATTTGCTGACGATGGCCGCCAGCGCCCCCAAGCGCAGCAGGTTGACCATGTGCTGGCGCACCTGCTTCTCCTGCTGGCGGAGGATGACCTGGATCAGCTTGAGGTAAGGGACTTTGAGCCCCTTCCTGCAGACGATCCGGTAGCGGCGCTGGAGCTGCAGGGCGTACCGAAGGTCTTTTTTTGTGGCCTTGCCGCGCTTGGCACGGTTGACCATCTTGATCAGGCGCGGTACCTCACGGGTGCTGATTCGGATCATGTCCTTCGACGACTTCTGTTCGTCGAGGAAGATCTTCTCGAGGGTGGGGTGCGTGGGAGTGGGCGATTCCATTTTTGCAGCCGGCCGGGAGGCCGGGAAGCTCGGCAGCTTGTTCTGCCGCGGCAGCGCCCAGCTGGCGGTGGGCAGGCAGAACGTCAAAAAAGCCGCAATCAGAAACCTCATCTCATAACCTCCTCTGGCAAAACGCCGAAATGAACCCCCACCATAGCCGAAGTCCTGAACTTGATTCAGGATCGTGCGACGGCGGGAGAAAATGGGGTCGAACTCTTAAACCGACTGGCCAGCCACCATGGCAGCCATCGGCTAAACGGACTACGCTTTTAATGAGCAAGTCCACTCGTCGGCCTATTTACATATTAATACCCGAGCAAATGGTTATAATCATACTATATTTTTATAAAATGTCAATAGAATTATAGAGTAAAAACGGTAAACTGTTAGGGTGTATGTTATTGATTTTTTAAATGAAAAATGATATAATATATAGATCAAATAAAAAAATAATCACTTTTATCATGAAAAATACATTCAACACTTTTGATCATTCAGAGTATCCGAATCGACTGGTTCATTTTGGATTCCTAAGCAGCCTGTTCGGCAAAAAGGAAGAAAAACCTGCGCCAGAGGCCGCAGAATCAGCAGATGCGGCTCCAACAGGAGACATGCCGGCTGAACCAGCTGCGCCAACACTATGCCCCAATTGTGGTGGTGAAATGGCCGAAGGTCATGTTTGCCCAACTCCAGAGGCTCCTGAAGCTCCCGTTACTGAAGAACCTGCTGTCCCAGAAGCGCCAGCTCCTATGGCTGAAGCTCCGGCTGAACCAGCTGCCCCTGAAGCTCCAATGGCTGAAGCTCCTTCAATGCCTGAGTCTCCTGCTGAACCAGCTACCCCAGAAGCACCTGCCGAACCGATGGTTACAGAAGAGAAACCGGCTGAGGAGGCGCCAACCCCAATGGCTGAAACTCCTGCTGAACCAGCTACTCCAGCTGAAGGTGAAGAGCCAAAAGCGGCCGCCTAAAGGTTTTTCTACATCATCAATAAACTTAGCTCAATATAACCCAAACAAAAATGAATACCTTATATAATAAC
>CAZSOH010000046.1:0-6412 GCA_964608535.1 uncultured Candidatus Peribacteria bacterium | reverse complement strand
ATTTCAATGATACGTCCTTTGGGGATTCCGCCGCCTAAAGCCGCGTCCAGGGAGATAGATCCGCTTGAAATAGATTCTACTTTTACTTTAGAAACTTCTCCCATTTTCATAATGGTTCCCTGACCATAGTTCTTTTCGATTTGTGAAATGGCGTTTTTGATCGCGTCAATTTTATTACTCATTTTTATTTAATTAAGGATTAAGAATTAAGCTTCTTAATTGTTGTGATCCTAATATAGTAAACGAACGTTCACCTGTCAATTCTTATGTGAACAAAAGTTCACTAAACTTTAAATTACTGCTTATTTAAGCCAATTAAAAAGCTGGACAAAACCGTTAAGTATGTCCAGCTTTTATTGGTTTCAGTTCATTTCTTAATTAACTTTCCTTGCTGGGGTGCATTTTCCGAACCCAGAAGAAGGCTAGTGACATAGCGAACGTGAGTATTAGCGCCAGTGATAGGGTGTTGCTTCCGGTTGAAACCAGAGATACGTTGTCAATTCCCTGATAAACAATGCTGAAGCTCCTTGAGCCCAGCTTATTATTGTCTTTGTCGAAGGCTGAAACTGTGTATCGGTTTTCACCTTTTTTGAGGGTGCCGAGAGAGGCTGCAGCAATGTAGCTCCACTCCGTTTTACCCGCTTTATACTTATTTAAGGTGTAACCGTTGATGACAATTTTTTCGGTGCTTTCAGGCGTTGTCCCCTGAATTAAATGATATCCTTTATCACTTCTGACTACATTTTCCTTAGGAGCGGTTACGGCAAAAGGAACGGTGTCGGCCACCTTGCCTTTCTCAGAGACTTTTTCAGCTTCCTTATTTTCATCTTCTGCAGGAATTTCGATAGGGGTTTGTTCTACTTCCTCTTCATCTGTGATGGTGGTAACGGTAGTGGTTGTACCGTTGTTTTCATCTGAGGAGAACTTGGTCACCGTCTTTTTGGAGTGGTTGCAACCCGCGAGCAAGGTCAGGCTGATCAGAACAGCAATAAAAATAGCTAATTTTTTCATGGTAAATGGAATTAAGTGAAGAAATAATTAACGTTTGTTTTTGCTGTTCTATTTTTTTGCCTCTTTGTAGTAGTTGGCGACTGACTCTTCTGTGCCGAATGATACATTATTCCCTTTGCATTCGGTGCAGCTGAATTTAAATTTTTTTCCGATTCGTTTCGGTTTTATTACTTTATTGCAGTCTCTGCAGAGGTAAATAATCTTTGCCGGTAAGCCGGGGTCTTCGATGAATTTTTTATCCACTTCAGTTTCGAACTGAGTGATTTCAACGTAATCTTTCGGGTGAGGTTTGGGTTCACCCGCGATTGGATCTGTAGAGCTCATAGGGAGTCATTTTAAATTGAATAAAGAAAAATGCAAGGGCATTTTACCAACGTTCCCGTCCTGAAGGCGCTGGATTACAAGTCGTCATAAAAACCCATACTTTCGTTGGCCGGCTGAGGAGCTTCTGCTTTTTTGGGTTCGTTTTGCTCAACTTTATTGATTGATTCCAGACTGACCTTGATGTTTGGTTTGACGCCTGCCTCTTTCATAAAGTAGCTTCCTTGATTTTCCTCCATTCCCTCTTCATTTACTTCCGTGCTGAGCTCAACAGGTTTATCCTCTTCAATGATTTCGGCCGCTTCTGTTTCTTCGGGGGTTTCGACAGGTTCTTCTTCAAGTATTTCATTCTGGATTGATTCCGTTGTTTCAGGTTCCTCCGAGCCTTGAACGGTGATTTCTTCAGTTTCCATGGCCCGCTTTTCTTTTTCAGCTGCTTCTTCGTAGAAAAAGCTCTTTTGCTCTGTCTGCGGAACCGATACTTTGTTTACGATGCGTTCTTTTTCCGGCAGATGTTTAGCTTCCACTTCAGCTTTTTCTTCAGAATGGCTGAAAATAGCTTCTGTTTCCCGTTTCTGGCTTTTCTGAATTATTGCAAAGGCAGCAAAGGCAGCCAGTACAGCTCCTGCTAAACTCAGCCAGAGTCCGAAGCGGATTCCGGCACTCGTGTATAAAAAGGAGCGTTTGGTGTAGACGGCCACGCTCAGCAGCAGCAAAAAAGCGCTTTGACCTGACAGGAACATGCTGATCTGCTCTTTTTTATAGCCGAATTTTGGCAGTTTATATCCCAGGTGGTCAGAAAGTAAATGAGCTATCCCAAGACCGGTTAACAGGAAAACGATGAATCCGACGACGCCCAGATCACCGGTAAAACCCGATTCAGTCTGCGCTGTTTCATTAAAATTGAGGGCTACGGAATACCAGGGAAGAAAGGCGCCAATAAGGACGAGCAGGCTGCCTATACCCTGTAGTTTTTCTTCTGCGCTGAGGCGGAGGAGAGTGTGTTTGATTCGTCGGAGTTTCATGTGAGTAAATTACTGAATAAAGCCGCTTTTACATTAGCATAATCACTTAAACAGTCTCAAGTGCGAGTGCGAGTCTCAAGGTGTTTGCTTCTGAAGATTTAGACTCGCACTTGAGACTCGCACTCGCACTCTATTTGCGGTATATTGTGGTCATGAAAATCGCTTTCGACATCAGGGGGGTGTATGGGGACCGGGGCGGTAAAGGAGTATGGACCGCTAATGTGCTTAAAAGTATCCTTAATCAGGATCGGGACAATGAATATTTTTTGTATACCAACAAAGAAGATGAGACGGAGTATCACTTTTTTCCGAATGTTCATGTGGTCAGGATTGCTGGAAAGGGGCTTTTGTGGCACTGGCGGTTTTATAAGGCAATGCTTGAAGATGAAGTGAATACTCTGATCGCCACTGAAAGTTATATTGTTCCGTTTTTTCATGACCCGAAAAAGCTGGATGTGGCGCTTGTTGTCCATGATTTAGTCGCCTTTAAATCGCCCGCGCGCCACCAGAGGCGCGCTACTTTTATTGCGCGCCTTACCCTGAAAACAGCGGTGAAAAAAGTTCAGTGGATTTTTACCGTTTCTGCCTATACTAAAAAAGATCTGGTGAGCCGTTATCCTCATATTGGCCTGGAGAAAAAAATAAAGGTGATTTATGCCGGAGTGCGGGAAATTTTCTCCCGTAAGATGGATTCGAATAAAATCGTCAGTGTGCAGCGGCGCTATAACCTGGATCCGGATTATCTGATGATGGCAGGGACGCTTGAGCCCCGCAAGAACATCATAGGCGCACTTAAAGCGTATAGCCTGCTCAGCCCCAAGAACCAACAACAGTATCGTTTTGTGGTCGTGGGAAAAAAGGGGTGGTATTACAAGCAGATTTTTCAGAAAGTTAAGGACCTTGACCTGGCGATGCGGGTTAAATTTCTGGAGTTTATTCCGGATGAAGATCTGGTTACCCTGATGCAGGGGGCCAAACTTTTTTTATTCCCATCTTTTTATGAAGGATTCGGTTTGCCCATTCTGGAAGCCATGCAGTCGGGGGTACCGGTTCTGGCCTCCCGCGTTACGTCGATTCCTGAGCTGGGGGTAGACGCGATCCACTATGCTGACCCCTCGGACGCGGTTGACATTGCTGATGGCATCACTCAGATCCTTGAGAATGCTGATTATCACAAGTACTTACGTGACAAAGGCCTTACCCAGGTAAAGAATTTTAGCTGGGGCAGGACAGCAAATGCTATACTTAAAACGATACAGGAATAATTTATGGAAAAAATCGGACTCACAGCAAAGCGAACCAATGTTGAGCGGTATGCCCCTGTTTTCAGGCGCGTTTATAATTATCTCGTTAAGCTGAAGAAGGAAGTTTATATCGAAAAACATGTGGCTGAACTGATCGGCCTTAAGAAGTATAATCCGTTTAACCGCGGGAAAACGCCTGTTGATCTGCTTTTGGTAATGGGGGGAGACGGGACTATTCTGAGCGTGGTTCGCACCATGCGGAAATTCAATGCTAAAATTTTTGGAATCAACATGGGGAATCTGGGTTTTCTTTCTGAAATTCCTCCAGTACAGATCAATAAGACCCTTGGCAAAATATTTGCGGGGGACTACACCATTGATAAACGCCTGATGCTTCATGTGGAAGTGATCCGTGAGGGCAAGGTAATCAATCAATTTCATGCGCTGAATGAGGCTGCCATTTCAAAAGGAACCATTTCCCGCTTAGTGAATCTGCGGGCTAAGGTGAATGGGAAAAAACTGACCACTTATCACGCGGACGGCCTTATTATTTCAACTCCTACCGGGTCGACCGCTTATAATCTGTCGGCCGGAGGCCCGATTCTTTACCCCAGTATCGGCGCTTTTGTTCTCACGCCGATTGCCCCCCATAGCTTTACCCAAAAGCCTATTATTATCCCGGATGAGAAAAAAGTTGAAATACTCATTGACAGTAAAAACCGTCATATATTCCTTTCTATCGACGGGCAGGAAAGCACTTCGCTGGAATATGGTGATGTTATCCGGATTCGCCGGGATGGTGATGCTCATTTTGTGCGGCTGCCTACCGAGAGTTTCTTTAAAACTTTGCGGGAAAAGCTGGATTGGGGGAAGAAGCTCGAAAAATGATTTTTCGAGAATTTCCATTTTCCAATTTCCAATTTTCATTTAATAATAGGTAAGCCGTTTTAATCTAAAAATATGGATATTGATCAATTGTTAAGCAGAGGGGTGCAGGATATTGTCCCGAAAAAAGGTTTACAGGAAAAGCTTCATAAAGGCGATAAACTTAAAGTATATTTAGGTTTTGATCCTACCTCTACCAATATTCATATCGGCAATGCGGTTCCTTTACGGAAGCTTCGGGATTTCCAGAATGCCGGACATGAAGTGATCTTTCTGGTGGGGAGTTTTACAGCGCTGATCGGGGATACGTCCGATAAAGACGCGATGCGAAAGCCTTTAACTCCTCAGGAAATTGAACATAATTTCCATACCTATAAAGAGCAGGCCAGTAAGATTCTTGACTTCAGCCGGGCCAAAATCATGTACAACGGGGACTGGCTTTCGGGCTTAAGTTTTCAGAATATTGTGGAGCTGGCCCAGCAGTTCACGGTTCAGCAGATGATTGAACGGGATATGTACCAGAAACGTCTGGAGGCGGGCAAGCCGATCGGGCTCCATGAATTCCTGTATCCGCTGATGCAGGGTTACGATAGTATCCATATGGAGGTGGATCTGGAGATCGGCGGGAATGATCAGCTGTTTAATATGCTGGCCGGCCGCACTCTTTTGAAGGCTTACAAGCAGAAAGAAAAATTTGTACTGACCACGCCGCTGATTGAAGGCCTAGATGGCCGGAAAATGAGCAAAAGTTATGGGAATACGATTGATATTATGGACGCGCCAAGTGACATGTTCGGCAAAGTGATGTCGATGACTGATGACCTGATCATCAAATACTTCCTTCTTTGCACGGATGTGCCGCTGAAAGAGGTTGATGAAATTGATAAAAGCCTGAAAGCTGGTGATAATCCGCGGGACGCTAAGGTGCGTTTGGCTCGTGAAATTGTAGCCCTCTATCACGACAACGAGGCGGCCAACCGGGCGGAAGAGGAATTTGTAAACGTGTTTAAAAAGGGTGGTGTTCCGGAGGATATGCCAACTTTTAAGTTAAACGGTGAGAGGAATATCATTGATTTGCTGGAACTTTGCTGTCTGATTGACTCCCGTGGGGAAGCAAAGCGGCTGATTCAGCAGGGCGGAGTGAAAGTGAATGACGAAAAAGTGGACGATCCGAATAAGGTCATCCATCTTAAGGGGGGGATGATCGTTCAGGTGGGGAAGCGGAAGTTCGCCAAGATAATTTAATGACAATAATTTCTTTATTTGTCAAGTAATTTCAGGCGGTTTGAAAGCACGAATTAACATGCATTAAATTTTTCCTGATTTATTTTTCGACTTCAGGAGCTTTCAGGGTGATTGGAATATTCACCCGGTATCTTTTTCTTAGCGGGTTGCTGGGGAATTTCCATTGCCCGGAATAATTACTGATGATCCGGTCAAAATGCATTTTTCTCAAGGCCCGGTTCATTCCTGAAATATTCAGTTTTTTTGGCGTTCCGTGTTCATCTACCGTTACTTTTATCACAAAGCTGCCTTCAGGCGCTTTTTTCTTTTTCAGTGACTTAGGTTTAACAATGTACCGATTGTACAGACCGGCGATTCGGTATTTGCTGATATTATTTTTAGTGGTTTCAACAGCTTCCCTGAATCCTCCAAAGGAAGTGTAGGTATTTTCGGGCGCCTTTTTTACCACTGGTTTTTCCGGAACAGTGGGGATTTTATCTTTCAGACCTGTGCTGTAAGCTGAAGCGGGCGATTGGCCTGCAGAACTTTTTGGCTGAGGTGCAGGCTGAATGGGCGTTCCTGTATCCAGTTTTTTATCAAGGTCATAGTATGGGTGCCTCCGGGTTGGCTTTATTGTTTCCTTCTTCCTTGTTCTCACGCAAACCAGGTAAATATCTTCAGCAATTTCTGTATTTGCTGTTT
>CAZSOH010000045.1:0-6487 GCA_964608535.1 uncultured Candidatus Peribacteria bacterium | reverse complement strand
TTAAGTATAATTTTATTATAATTGTTATCCTTCGGCTTATCCAGCACCCCCGGTAGCATTTGCTACAATCCGTTCCAGAAACTGGCGCGGATACATGGGGGGGTTTTCTTCCAGCGCCTGATGATAAATAACGGTGGAAGGCGTTAAGCCCGGCGTGCTGTTGGCTTCGATGATGATCAGTTCTCCGGTTTTGATGCTCATAAAGGCATCGATGCGCGCGTATCCTTCAATTCCTAATAACACTGCTACTTTTTCCATCCGCTCTCTGGCTTTTTTAACGACCGAAGGTTTTACGTATTCCGCGGGCGGCGGAGTAATATTAACGCCTGTCCCGCCCTGGAATTTTTCCTCCAGAGTCAGGATGTTGCCGATCGCCACGGTGATACTGGGGTTTAAGGCATGAACTTTTCCTTTTGATTCCAGAACCCCCATCGTGATCTCGATCCAGTCGGTTTTTGTCTGCCATTTCAGCTTTTTGCCGATGACGCGCACCTTATCGGTGATGATGAATTTTTCGAACATCACTTTTTCCATCGCGCAGTGAGGCATTTCGATCATGCCGTGCTGGTTTTTCAGCGTGCCGTCCGGGATCACTTCCGACTGTCCCATCACATGCTTCATGTATTTCTGAAGATCAGAAGCGGAAAACAGGCGGGCGATCCCCGCGCTGCACCCGTCGCCCTGAGGTTTGACGATAACCGATTCACTTCCCAGTTCCAGCGTCAGGTCACGCCAGTACCGTTTGTAATCCAGCGGTTTAAAGGTTCTGAATTTAGCGACCGCCTCAAGTTCACGCGGGGCGGAATAAATCCCTTCTTTTTCAAGGCAGCGGATCCGCTCCCCGGTTTCATATTTATCCATGCACAGATGAGACGCTTCTGAGCCAGAGCCATTGAACGGAACTTTGGCTTCCTCGAGCATTTTCTGGAGTGTGCCGTCTTCGCCGATTCCGCCATGCAGGCCGATAAAGACAAAATCCGAGTGTTTTATAAAGGATTCCAGTGATTCTTTTTCCGGCAGGAAAACGGGTTCAGATATTTCTCCCGGAGCGGCTTTTAACTTGTTGAGTACATTGGATTTTAAGCGGTGCAGGCGTTTCTCATCCTTCGCGGCGGACCTGCAGGAGGCTTCGATTTCTTCAACCGTGTGGTTGAGGGTCAGGTAATAGGGCAGTTTCCACACATTGTGCTGCATATCCAGCAGATAGGGATGCGGGTTTATTTTTTTAGACTGTCTGAGCTTGAGCCACACGTTGGTGCCGGACATCACGGATACCTGGCGCTCGGCGGTGCGGCCGCCGAAAAGGACATTAATTTTCGGCTTCGCGACTTCGGCTCGCCCCGCTCGCGACTTCGGCTCCCCTTCGACAAGCTCAGGGTCGCGACTGTAACTTGGAAAATTAATATTGTTTCGGCGGCAGGCGTTTTTGACGATGAACCTCAGCAGGTCCTGATGGCTCATGCCGATACGGGAAGACTGCATAAAAAGGAAGCTGTTCTGCTCCATGCCGCTGATGGGGTTGAAATCGGAAAACCAGATTTTCCCGTCGGGAAAAAGCCAGCCGTCGAAGCGGGCAAAATCGCGCATGCCAAAGAGCTTAAACAACTGTTCCGCCTGGATCTGGATCTGTTCGACCACGCTGTCTTCGAAGCGCGGCGGGCAGTGGTAAGTGACCTGGCGCGAGGAGAGATATTTTTTGCGGTAGTCAAAAATCTGATGGTCTTTATAACTGAGTTCGATCTCGGTCGGCAGGATCGCCACCGGCATCCCGAACCGGTTTTCGAGGATGATCACGGTGAATTCAACGCCTTCGCAAAAAGGCTCAACCACCACCCGTGTATCCACCCGTTTCCGGAAAAGCTCCTGTGCTTTTTCGAGAGCTTCCTCAACAGTGGAAACGGAATAAACGCCGATGCTTGACCCCCCTGTGGCCGGCTTGACCACCGCCCGTTTAATTTTATGTTCCTTAAAAAAGCCGCTGAGGATTTTTTTATGGTCCCTCAGGTGGCTTTTGAGGACGACAGAGGGTTTGGCGTAAAAGCCGCTTTTTATGATCATCTGGTTGGCCTCGAATTTGTCGAAAGCTTTTTTGCAGGCTTCCGCCGGCGAGCCGGTGTACGGACAGCCGCTCTGCTCACAGATCTTCTGGATCTGTCCGTCTTCGCCGAAACTGCCGTGCATCACCGGAAAGGCCAGGTCAACCGTTTTCAGAAATTTCTTAAATCCCGCTTTGGTCAGCGGTTTAGCATTTTGGTGAAGCTTAAAATCAAAATCGGAGGGAGTATTACTGTACAGCTGTGCCCGCGAGATCTGGTAAGCGTTTTTGTGATGGTCAAAATACACCGGCAACACTTCGATTTCCTCTGAATCCAGATGGTCACAGACGGACCGGGCAGAATTTAAGGAAATCCCCCGTTCGAGTGAAGGGCCGCCGCATAACAATGCTATTTTTAACGTTTGACCTTTGACCTTTGACATTTGACTTTGTAAATTATTTGTTAAAACTGTACTTCTTTTTTTTGTTTAAAACAAGCCGATTATTTTTAAAAAACTTCTATTTTTCTATTTTTCTACTTACTATTTTATAAATATTTATAAAAAGTAACTTGACTCAAGCAGAATTGACTCTATAATCTGGTGGCTCTCGCCTTTTTGGTTCGCTGTGTTTCCAGACCCTCCCAGTTTGAATCACTAGCTGCCAAAGGCCGGGCAACTGAGGGTGCCGACCTGTTTAAAAACGGCCGGGAGAGGGGGCAGGAAATCGTACGCTGAACCGTATGAACCGTGCCTGTCCCTTCTCCCGTCATCGCCATCCCCACTTCCCTCCCCCACTGCCTCGTGCTAGACTGTGGGCGGTTTTTAAAAATGAAATATGATCGACCAAAACAGCTTCAGAGCCTATGACATCCGGGGCACTTATCCCGACCAGCTCAACAAGGACACCGCCCTTTTAATCGGAAAAGGGTTTGCCTCTTTTCTTGAAAAGAAAAAGGACTTAAAACAGCCAACGGTCGTGGTCGGCCGGGACGCGAGGACGCACAGTGAGGAGCTCCAGCGTTCTTTCATCCGCGGCCTGATTGAATCCGGCTGCCGGGTCACTAATATCGGGCTGTCTGCCTCGCCTTATCTTTATTTTGCCAACACCTTCGGCGAATTTGACGCGGGGTGTAACATTACCGCCAGCCATAATCCGGCGCAGTACAACGGGTTCAAGTTGATGACCCGGAACGCCCACGCGGTTTTCGGCGATGAGATCCAGGCAATTTACCAGCTCATCAAAAACGAAGATTTTATCAGCGGCAGAGGGGAACTCGCGCACGCCAACTTTCTGGACGATTACCTCAAAAAGATCAAATCGGTTTTTCAGTTTTCCAGAACGCTTAAAATTGTAGTGGACACCGCCAACGGCATTGCCGGGGCGTTTTATCCGACCATCCTCAAAAAGCTGGGCCACGAGGTGATTGAGCTCTACGCGGAACTGGACGGTAACTTCCCCAACCACGAGCCCGATCCGATTGTGGAAGAGAACCTGACAGACCTGAAATATAAAGTGATCGATGAGAAAGCGGATCTGGGCCTCGCGTTTGACGGCGACGGCGACCGCTGCGGTCTGGTGACTGAGAAGGGTGAATTCATCGACGCGGACAAGCTTTTGATGCTCCTTTCGAAGGACGCCCTCAGCCGGCACGCGGGCGGAGCGGTGGTCTTTACGGTGAGCAATTCTCAGGTGCTGTTTGAACTGATTGAGCAGTGGGGCGGTAAGCCTGTTATGTGCCCGGTCGGGCATTCTTACGTAGAACACGCGATGACGGAGCATGAGGCTATTCTGGGCGGGGAACAGTCGGGGCATTTCTTCCTGCCGGAGGGCTACTACCAATATGATGACGCCCTGATCACCGTCTGCCGTCTGCTTAAAATCATTGCGGACTCCGGAAAGATAGCTTCGGAACTCTTTCACGAATTCCCGCAGACCTTTGCCGAACCGGAAATGCGCCCGGACTGCCCGGACGATAAAAAATTCGGCATCATCAAGAGCGTCACGGAGCATTTCCTGACTAAGTACGACTGCAATACGTTAGACGGCGTACGGATCAATTTTGGCAATGGCGGCTGGGCGGGTATCCGGGCGAGTAATACGAGCCCCAAGATTTCGATCACGATGGAGGCGAAGACAAGAGAGGAGCTTGAAAGGATTAAAGAGGAAGTGCTTGCGCATCTGAAGGGCTATGCGGAAATTAAATGGTAAACCACATGAAGGCCGGACGACGTCGTCCGGCCTTCATTAGTGAAAACCATTTCTTTTAATTTGATAAAGCAGTATAATTACAGGCGTTAACGCCCTTGTCATGAAAAAGCCAAAAGTCAAAAAAACTGTATTTAAAATGCTGACCGGTATGATCATCGGTTCGGCGGTCGGGTCTATTCTGGGCCTGACTCTTGCCCCTAAAAAAGGTGAGGAGACAAGGAAGTACCTCAAAGATAAATCGATGGAGGTTTTCCTTCGCAGTAAAGAAGCCATGAAGGATAAAAAACGGATGGGATTTTTTAAGCGTCAGCTGGTGAAGTGGCTGACCAAAAAAAAGTAAATTCCGGATGGACTTCGAATAGACTTCGGATCGACTTAGGTCAATTCGATATCCATTCGAGATCCATTCGCAGTCAATACATATTATGACCAAGAAATTCATTACCTCAGCATTGGCCCTTCTTATGATCCTTTCTTTTTCGGCTTTCGCTTTTGCCGACGAAGAACCGCTGACTTCGATGCGGATTAAAACCGATTTTAATATCTGGAAAGTGAATTTAAAACGGGCGGACTGGATCAAGGATTATCCCGAACTGAGCTGGAACGGTTTTGACATCAAACTCCCCCACTACCTCACCAACGACCAGGCGCAGGAAACGAGCAAATACCTTTCGGAAGTGATTAAAAAGGGTGTGGATAAGACGGAGGTGAAGGCTTATCTCGACCAGGTAGTCGCCCCGGAGGTGACCCGCGAAAAACAGGATGTGACGATTGACCTCGACGACAAAGGCGAGGTGGTGTTTGACGGCTTTGCCTTCCACGGGCAGGAAATTGATTACGAAAAGGCTTATCATCTCTTCCGTGAGGCTTACCTGAAGGGCGAGGAAGATGTGAGGCTCCCCTTAAAACAGATTGACCCTGAGGTGAAGGTACTGAGCGAGGAACTGAAAGATAAGGGCATCCAAAGCCTCATTTCGACTGGTGAAACCGACTTTTCCGGCTCGCCCTATAACCGGCGAAACAATATTAAAGTGGGCCTGAACAGTTTTAACGCCAAGCTGATCGCTCCCGACCAGGAAACCGGGGCGGGCGACATCCTGGGCCGGGTGGATGCCACCACCGGTTACCTCCAGGAACTCGTCATCAAAGGCGATAAGACGATCCCTGAATACGGCGGCGGCCTCTGCCAGGTTTCCACCACCGTTTACCGCAGTATTTTATTCGGCGGTTTCCCGATCACCGAGCGGCGCAACCACAGCTACGCGGTGAGCTACTACGATCCTCAGGGCCTGGATGCCACCATCTATCCGCCCTCCGTTGACATGAAGTTTAAAAACGATACCGACCATTACATCCTCCTCCAGACCACCACGGTGGGCAATAAGGCTTACTCCAATGTATACGGGACTCCTGTGGCCCGCCATGTGGACCTGATCGGCCCGTATTATTACGACTACAAGTCAATTCCCCCGTCCCGCACTGAATACACCGATAAACTCAAACCCGGTGAAAAACAAATCGTCGGCGGCGCCCATGCGGGCTTTAAGGCGAGCTGGTATCGCCGTATTTCCCACGCGGACGAATCCAAAGAGGACATCATCGAACACATCTATTCCGATTACGAAGCCCGCCCGCTTTACACGCTGATCGGCAAAGAAGCGGACGCACCTGCTGAGGGGGCTACGGAGAGTGGGACGTAGTCTCAAGTGCGGCTTCCAACCACCAGAAAATGTTTTTTCAGCTCATTGTAAATCCTGATGTCTTTTAAGCCTGCCTTTTTGAATTGCTCACTGACTTCTTCGGGTGTACAGCGGATGGCTTGGGGCGGCCCTTCGGGCATTTCCGTTTTCTTCCAGTCCAGCACAAACATCTTTCCGCCTGACTTTAAAAGTCTGCGGGCTTCTTCCACGGAACGCATGGGGTGTTCCAGTTCGTGATGCAGGTTCATCATGAACACCAGATCCGCGATTCCCTCCTCCAGCGGAACGGAGGACTCCCCTGTTTTGACCGGAACGATGGCCGGATACTGTGGGACGATATTTTCCTTCATCCACGCGATCATGACTTCCGATAGATCACAGGCGTACAGTTTTGAGGGTTTAAGCTTTTCAAAAAAGGCCACACTAAAAAACGCTGTCCCCGCGCCAATTTCGACCAATACCTCAGGCTCATTTAAATCCAGCTTTTCCGCGATAAAATCCACCGGAATATCAATAAGCCGTTTTGGATTATTCAGCCTCT
>CAZSOH010000044.1:0-6618 GCA_964608535.1 uncultured Candidatus Peribacteria bacterium | reverse complement strand
TTTGCTTTTGCTCAGGGCTCGGTTGGCGGGCAGGGCGTTTCAGGTTTAACAAAGGATGAGGCAAAGAAGGCAGGCTTTCTGGAGTTAGCCTCTGATCCGTCAAAGTGCGGCACCGTGAATATCGAAGGTGTTATGACAACTCCGAGGAACTGTCTGTTCCTGGAAGAGCCGATTGGAGGAAAAAAGAATTATGACCTTTATTATGTTGAATGTACAGAGACTCCCGGAGCAACCGGAAAAAACGCTAAAGGTTGTCGATATATTTTGTGGGGAGGGCAGGTTTTAACAGCCACTCAGCATGGCCCGATTCAGGCTATTCTTACTGAGGATCCGGACAAGCCTTATCAAGGACCTTTTGGTCTGCTTTACAGTTATGTGGGGCTTATTTACAAGTATTTGTCCGGGGTTATTGTGGGCATTTCCATCCTTTTTATTGTGATTGGGGGTGTTCAGATCACGACTTCAGGAGGGGATGAGGGTAAAGTGGACGAAGGTAAGAAGCGCATCACCAAAGCGATTATTGGCCTTGTTGTCTGGTTTACGGCCTCTCTTATCCTTTATACGATCAATCCGACCTTTTTTGCTTTTTAGCCTATGAAACGACTAAAACTGTACATTACTTTGCTGGTTTTACTTTTTATCCCGTCAGCTGCGATGGCTTTCAGTAAGTCTGAGGTTAAACTTGCTGATCCGGTGGGCGGAGACATTCTGCCGGGCGGTAAAATTCTGGAGGCCGGCTCTATTCAGGAAAGTGTCATTTTCAGTAAAGTGATCCCGTTTGCTATCAAGTACGCGATACGCCTGGCGGTCGCTCTGGCTGTATTGGCCCTTATCCTGGGCGGCTACCAGTATCTGACAGCCTATGGAGATGATGAAAAACATAAAAACGCGATGAAGACCATTACTTTTGCCCTGATCGGTCTGATACTGGCCATCACTGCCTTCGCGATTGTCACGATTATCACTAATCTCAAAATCACTTAATGACCAGACGTTTTTCTCTGTTAATCATTGCTTTTGTACTCGCCGTTACCGTTTTTCAGCCACTGCGGGCCGATTATAAAGACCGCGCGAACACGCTGATTGATCAGCGGAATAAGCTCTCTCAGGAAATGAAGAATGCGCAGGCTGCAGAGCAGCTGGTGATTTCTGTGCAGCTCGATATGCTGGATCGTCAGATTGATGCCGCTGACAGCTTCGGTAATTTAAGGACAAGAGTTAAGGCTCTGTCTTCCGGTGACCCCCGCGCAGATGGGGCTGACAGCGCTCTGGATAACGCGGAGAGCGTTCTTGATAAGTTTCTGGCTCTGGATCCGCTTAAGACCGACGCTTCAGGCGATTTTATCCTTGTTGCCGGGGATCCGCCTGCGGCCGCCACCCAGTTTGCTTCTGCCGAAAAAGCGGCTCTGGCCGACCTAAGCAAGGTAAACCGGGCCCTGATTGCCCCTCAAAAGCCCGGGAATGTGCCTGAAGGGGATATCATTAACGATTTCCTTCCGGGGCTCATTCGTACTCTGATGCGATTTGCTTCACTGGCCATTTTAATTTCCTTCCTGGTTTCAGGCGTTCTGTTTGTGATGGCCTTTGGAGTGGAAGAGCGGCTTACCCGGGCGAAACAGATGCTTTATTTTTCTCTGATCGGTTTTGCCATTGTCACTTTAGCCTTTGCCATTATCAAGGCTGTCACGACAATTGATTTTTTCGGATTTATTTAATAACTAAGTCTCAAGTGCGAGTCTCAAGTATAAAAAAACAACTATTTTATATTATTGGAATCCTATTTCTTTTTCCTACTATGGCATTAGATGCTCTGGGGATTGATATTGATACCTTCCGGGATGATGTTTACCGGCCTGAAAATCTGCCTTCAGGGACGGCAGCTATCGATGCCCCTGCTGAATCAAAGATTAATACCATCCTCCAGTTTGGAACCAATCTGGTGCTTTATGCTTCAGGGGGGGTTGCTGTTTTCTTTTTGGTCCTTGGGGGTATCCAGTACATTACCTCACTCGGCAATCAGGAGAGAATGGACAGCGCGAAGAAAACCATTAAGTATGCTATCTTTGGCCTCTTGGCCGTGATTCTGGCTTACGCGATTGTCACCAATATCATTGACCTTATCTTCCGGGCTACCGTTTAGCCTAATCGCAATTGAGTTTTAGGGGTAAATCGTGTATTTTTAACGATGCCCTTAACGTTTTTAATATGCGTGATCAATTTTATACAACAACGGCTATTGCTTATGTGAATTCCAGTCCGCATATGGGTCACGCGCTGGAGTTTATTCTGACGGACGCTATTGCCCGTTATAAACGCTTAATGGGTTTTGATACTTATTTTCTGACCGGCACCGATGAACATGGGGTGAAGATTTATTCCACTGCCACCAAGGAAGGGAAGGATCCCCAGGCTTTTGTTGACCACCATGCCCAAACCTTCATGGGACTCAGGGAAACACTTACCCTTTCAACGGATGATTTTATCCGTACTTCGGACCGTGAGCGCCATTGGCCCGCCTGTCAGAAGCTTTGGCAAAAACTGGTTGAGCAGGATGATATTTACGAGAAAGAATATGAGGGCCTTTACTGCGAAGGGTGTGAGTGTTTTATGGCTTCCCGGGATCTGGTTGACGGAAATTGCCCTAATCATAAAAAGCCGCCTACACTTGTTAAGGAAAAGAATTATTTTTTCAGGCTTTCAAAATATAGCGACAGGATTGAAGAACTTATTGAAACAGATAAGCTCAGGATCCTTCCTCAGAACCGTAAACAGGAAATCCTGAATGTGGTGAAAGAGGGGCTGCATGATGTCAGTTTTTCCCGCCCTCGCTCGGTGCTTCCCTGGGGGGTAGATGTACCGGACGATCCTGAACAGGTTATGTATGTGTGGTGTGATGCCCTGACCAATTATATTTCGGCTTTGGGTTATGCCCGGAATGATGAGCTTTACAAAAAGTACTGGCCGGCGGATCTGCATGTGATCGGAAAAGATATCGTGCGCTTTCACGCGGCTATCTGGATCGGCATGCTGCTTTCGGCAGCCCTTGAACTGCCAAAATCGATTCTTGTTCACGGATTTCTGACTTACAATGGGGAAAAGATGAGTAAATCAACCGGTAATGTTGTCGACCCTGTTGAAATTGTCAATCAGTACGGGGTTGATGCCCTGCGCTATTACCTTATCCGCGAAATCCCAAGCGGGCGTGACGGAGATTTCAATGACCAGCTTTTTATTGAGCGATATAATTCGGATTTAGCCAATAATCTGGGTAATCTGGTTAACCGTGTCCACACTCTTATTTCAAAGAACGGGATCAGTGATTTTGAGTTCGATGAAGCGTCGGAACTTTATCAGGAAAAAGTTGATGAGGCCTGGAAGAAATACGCCGCTGATATGAATGCTTATAATCTGCATGAAGCTGTTTTTCATGTCTGGAGACTCATTGATTTCGCGAATAAGAAGGTTGACGAAGAAAAACCCTGGCTTCTCCTTAAAACCGATCCAGCCAAAGCGCGCGCTGTTCTCTGCAACTTACTCGAATTACTGCGTCATGTCTCGATAATGATACAGCCGATTATACCGGAAAGCAGCGCCCGGATCAGAAGACAGCTGGGGCTTCCGGAAGTCATTGATTCTGGGGCTGAAAACGGCTGGGGCGCTTATGCTGACTGGAGCCGTTTGGGTGAGTCGGAGATTCTTTTTCCACGGCTTGAAAAATAGGAGGGGATTAATGGTTGACATATTATCTTTTTTATGGTACATTTTATATGCTTTTAAGGGGATAATGAATTGAATTTCCCCCCGAAATATGCTATAATGAATAACTAATGCATATCCCGCATCCCGAGAACATCAAAGGCCTTGAAATCGAAAAAGTCACCTTTGGTGATAAGATTTGGCAGTTTATCCGTTTTGCCGTTGTCACCGGGATTATTTTCTCTGTCTCCTTTTTTACATTGAATTTTAGCGCTTACAGGCAGATTTTTTCGGGCGTTTTTAATCCCGAAGCTCAGGCTAAGGCTCAGGAAGTCCTTTCCGGAGCGACAGGGGAGGGGACAAAGCAAATTAACCCTGCTCTTTTGCTTCAGGTCCTCCCTGATAAAAAGGATGTGAAAAAAACTTTTCAGTGGGTGGATATGCCTATTGCACCGACTGACAACCGTCTTGTGATCCCTAAGCTCGGCAAAAGCATACCGCTTGTGACTATGTCCACCGAGAATATCCAGGGTGAGAACTGGTCTGAGCTTGAAAAACAGATTCAGTCCGGACTTCGTGACGGTGTGGTTCATTATCCGGGGACAGCCAAGCCTGGTCAGTACGGGAATGTCTTTTTAACCGGACATAGTTCTTATTACCCGTGGGATCCTGGACAATTTAAAGATGTTTTTGCTACTTTGAGCCAGATGGAGGTCGGTGACCGTTATTATGTGTATTACAATCAGAAGAAATATGCCTATCAAATTGACAATAAATACGAAGTATTGCCATCTAATGTAGATGTTTTGTATCAGCCTACCGACAAAAAAATCTCCACCTTAATGACTTGCACACCTGTCGGGACCACACTCCGCCGATTAATTATTACAGGAGTTCAGGTAGGATAGATCAAAAAAAGGCGTAAAATCTAGTAATTCGTGTTTATTAATACCGTATAAGATATATTGTACGGGATTTATTTAATTACTATTAACTATTCCCTATTGGCTATTTTTAGCCTAATTCAATAGTAAATAAAAATTAAAGAATAGAAAATAAGTTAGACTTTCATAATCCCGATCACTTTACGCAAAAGTTTCTGGATGATGGTTTCTTCGCCTGCCAGATCGATTCCGATGTTCACAAGCGCCAGTGGAATAATATCTTCACGATCCCCTATTTTCCTGGATTCGTCAATTATATTCCGCAATCCTTTTGGCTTTAAATAGGCGCCTACCGGTTTTGTGACAAAAGGAAGCTTTTTGTGCCATTTCCGGTCGTTGATCGCGTTCATGATTTCGGGTAAATAAGTACCTCCTCCGGATAAGAAAATTTTTGACGGTAATGGGCTCGTCTTTTTAAAATCTGACATTGCCAAAACCACTCCGTCGAGCCAGACTTCGATGTCCTCGTTGATGATATTTCCGATAATTTTCTTAGACTTCTGCTCCAGTTTATCGGCAGTGTATGCGTATTTGAGTTTTTCGGCTTCCACGAAAGAAATATTCAGCTCTACAGACAGCCGTTTGGTGAAGGTGCGTCCGCCGATTCCGAACATCTTTGTTCCGACGACTGAACCGTTTGTCACAACGGCGATATCAGTTGCGCCTCCGCCGATATCGATAAATATTCCTGACAGGTTCCCATCTTCGAACGCGAGGCACCGGGACAAGGCAAATGGTTCTGAAACGATACCAAGGAGTTCAAGGCCCAGTTCATCCGCGATGTTCTGAAGGGCGGCGTAGTGCCCAAGGGGCGCGAAGCAGTTAAATATAGACATCTCCACCTCTTTACCCTGAAAGCCCAGAAGGTTGGTGACCTTATATCCGTCCACCCGAACATCAACGACTGTGCTCCCAACGAGCTTGACATCGATCTCAGGGTAACCGGTTTCTTCACTCAGAGCCCTTCTGACTTCACCAAAAGCCCGCCACTGAAGTTTATGAATTATGTTTTTGAGCTCTGAAACATTGATTTTAGTATTTGGCTCCTCTCTTTTGTAGGTCATTCTAGAAGTTGCCCCTTTGATGAATTCACCCGCAATCCCCATCACCAGCTGCTGCGGCTGAATCTTTGCCTGTTCGGAAGCGATCTGTATGGCTTCTTTACAGCGGTTCACAATACTGGCTATGTCTGTAATAGCGCCGCTCTGGACGTCTGTTAAGCGGTGTCTCACCTTTCCTACCCCTTTGACAATCCCCCTTTTTCCGATCACTTCTCCGCTCATGCTGTGTTTTTCTTCCACTGTAAAAAGAATTGCTTTCACCGTTTCGGTGCCAAGGTCTAGGGCAACGATGGCTTTTTCCTGCTGTTTTCTCCTGAAGAATTTGACTATCATTGATTCATCTTATAAAGCTTATCTATTTTTTCTGATTTCCGTTAATAATTCAAGGTAATATTTCGTTTCAAAATCTTTTTGGGAAAACCCAAATTTACTGAACCATTCAATCAGCTCTTTTTTTGCCCTTGGAATTCCCTCTTTATCCTCAGAAATAATCTCAATTTCCAGGAAATGACCCAGCTCATCAACTTCATTCAGTTCAAATCGCACTCCCCTCTTTTTATATACAATTGACTTTTTAGTTTTCTGAATTCCCTTTTTTATTCCTATTTTTTTGAGCCAGCTTTTGAATTTTTCACCTGAAGTGAGGTTAAGTTCGATCTCCTGATTAGATTCAATCCCCTCCCCTCTTTTCTTCGATTTTAAGTTTAAAAGTCCTTGTCCATTCTTCTCTCTCAGTCTTAAGAAATAGCTTTTTGTGCCTGAAAAATAGATATCTTTATTCACTTCAATTCCAGATCTTTTAGCATGTTTCGGCAGCTCTTTCCTTATTCGCTCAAAATCCTTCTTACTGAGCCGTACTTTTGCTTCAACTTCGTACATAAATTAGTTCGAGTAAACAGTTTTTAGTTCGAGGAGAC
>CAZSOH010000043.1:0-6715 GCA_964608535.1 uncultured Candidatus Peribacteria bacterium | reverse complement strand
GGATGTGGTTGAAACTGAATTCGGCTACCACATCATCAAGGTCACTGACGAAAAAACCCTGGAAGACCGGGTGAACGTGACCCGCCTGACTGTTGAAAAGACAGAGGCCAATAAAGCCAAACTGGACGAAGAAATTACCAAAATGGACGGTTATGACGTGACTAAACAGGATGAGGAATTTGTCTACAATGAACTCTTCTTTGACCTGACCCCAGACCCCTGGAAACCAACCGGACTGGACGGGGCGCATTTTAAATACGCTTCTCCTGTTTACAATAATATTGGTATCCCTCAGGTTAATATTGAATTTGACAGTGAAGGCGCGAAAATGTTTGAGGAAATCACCGGACGACTGGTGGGTAAACCGCTGGCTATTTTTGTGGGCGGTCAGCTTATCTCGGCCCCTAATGTTAACCAGAAGATCAGCGGCGGAACCGCTGTGATCACCGGCAGTTTCACTCCACAGGAGGCAATGCAGCTGGCCCGCGACCTCAATACGGGCGCGATCGATGCCCCGATCATCCTTTCGGGCCAATACACCATCAGCGCTACGCTGGGTGAAAACGCGCTTCGGGTCTCCCTTCTGGCCGGCCTGATCGGTCTGGCAGTTTTAGCCCTCTATATGATTCTTTATTATCGTCTTATGGGCTTCTTTGCCGTTCTGGCCCTGCTCATCTACTCAGTGATCATCGTCTTTATCCTGAAGACAACCGGCATTGTTATGACCCTCGCGGGCATCGCCGGTATCATTCTTTCGATCGGTATGGCGGTGGACGCGAATATTCTGATTTTTGAACGGACAAAGGAAGAGCTTAATACCGGAAAAAACTTTTCTGCTTCCGTGTCCGCCGGTTTTGAACGCGCGTGGTCATCTATCCGGGATTCCAACGTTTCCTCGCTGATCACCTGCGTGATCCTCTACTCTTTCGGAAATTCCATTATCCGTGGATTCGCTCTGATGCTGGCCATCGGTATTCTGATTTCCATGTTCTCGGCGATCACTGTCACCCGCAAATTCCTGCAGACCCTCACGGGGACAAAGCTGGCCAAGAGCCGCTTCCTTTTGGGCGTTAAGGAAATTGAAACCGTTAACCGATAGTGGGTCAAATTGTGGATCATCGCTTCGTCCTACTTCGCACTAGGCTTCGTAGCACTTCGCTTTGTGGATCAAATTGTGATTAGTATTTAAAAAATTATTTTGTATTTAAATTATTATGTTGATAGAAAGAATTGGTGATTTACGTGTTTATAGCACGGCAGTTTTGCTAGCCAAAGAAATTGATAGTCTCGTGGCTAAAATTCCTTTTAGCTGGAAAAACAAAGATGCTGACCAGATAAAAAGATCTTCTTCGTCAGTTGCCTCCAACATTGCGGAGGGCTTCAGCCGCAGGTTTTACAAAAAAGATTTTATTCGCTTTTTGGCTATCGCTCTTTCATCCAGTGACGAAACACAGAGTCATCTCATTTTACTATACGAAAAAGGGCTGATTACTTTATCGACAAGAGATAGATATTTAAAACAATACAAAAACCTATCTATTAAAATACTCAATCTGATAAACTATCTACGAAGAAAGGGTTAAATGGTCTACGATGTGACCCACAATTTGACCCACTTTTCGAGCCTGAGCCTCAGAGCCGAAGGCAATTTGACCCACAATTTGACCCACCATATGGAAATATCAAAAAATCTACAAAGCGAATTGGATGAGCTGATCCCCAAAAGAGAGCAGCAGGCTTTTGTAGAACTTGCTATTAAAAAGGAATTGCATAAAACTAGAGCTATGAAAGCGGATACTATTGAAGTTTATGTGGATGGCGGTTCACGAGGAAATCCTGGCCCGGCGGGCGGGGGTTTTGCGGCTTATCGCGGCGGCGAGAATGTTCTGGAGGGTTCGGAGTTCTATGGTGAAAAAACCAATAACCAGGCGGAATATCTGGCGCTGAGGACAGCTCTGCGGGAAGTGTTCGCCCGTTTCCCCGAAGTCAAAATCAGCTGTTTTATGGACAGTCAGCTGGTGGTGGAACAGATGAACGGAAATTATAAGGTGAAAAATGAAAACATCCGCCCCCTTTACGAAGAGGTGAACCGGATTTCCGGCCAATTTAAAGACTTCCAGATCAAACACGTCATGCGCGAGCAGAACAAGCGCGCGGATGAACTGGCGAACGAAGCAATGGATCGAAAAGGCTAGGCGTTTTTGTCGATCACTTCCATCAAAGCGTTTTTGTCGTGCACACCCACCATCTCTTCCACGACTTCACCGTTTTTGAATACTTTCAGAGCAGGAATGCTCATCACACCGTACTGGCTGGCCAGATCGGTGTTTTCGTCTACATTTACTTTAAAAACTTTGGCTTTTCCTCCTACCGCGTCAGCGAGCTCATCGATGATTGGCCCCTGGGTCTGGCAAGGTCCGCACCATGGCGCCCAGAAATCAACGAGCACCGGTACGTCTTTTACATCTAAAACGTCATTTTGAAATGAATCTGATTTTGTTTCTCCTGCTGGCATATTTTTATGGTTTAAGTATTAAACTCAGTATCAAGAGGGTATCAATTTTCCCATCCATTTTCAAGTTACTAAGCCCATTAAATGTGACATAAACTACATATATGTTAGCTGACCTAAGTAGGTGAGATTACGCAACTTGAACGAATTAATTATGAGTATTTCTCCTTCTGATTTTGAATTTCTTTTTCAGGATCATTTAAAAAGCTAATGAGTTCACTGATTACAATCATATCCATTTCCCGTTGTTGAGTCATGATGTTTGTAAGGATGTGTGTAGCGCCATGATATTGTCTCTGGCTTAAATTATCTGGATCTAGCAATGATGTTACTGTGTAATTTTCTTCATATTCTTTGCCAGTTTCCCATACAACCACTAGTGAAATATCATTAGAATTTTTTGAGCCATTTTCAATATCTTCAATTAGGCCATCTAGTGAGTATTTGTATTCCAGGATTTTTGGGCTACTTATTAGGCCATCTTCACCTAACTCATGCATTTGTTCGGTTAAAATACCTAAGGGATTTTTTGCCTGTTGGTATTCATGGTTTTCTTGCGGTGGCTCTATTATTACATGATACATTCCATCATAAGTAAATCGTTCATTGGTTGACATTATTCTTAACCCCCTAATAACTCCACCAGCAATTAGCTGATGGAATAAGGCGATTACATCTTGTTCACGAGTTGGAGTTGATGTAAGTCCAATTTTCTTTGTTGGAAGAAAGAAGCTTTCGTTAGTAATTTGAAGTGGGCTATGTTTTTCATGTTCTATCATTTCTCTTTTCCAAGTTTCTATACCCTCTTCTCTAATTAAGTCTGGCGCTAAACCAGTGTTGCTTCTTAGTGTAAATTGAAATTTTGTGAATATTCTGTTTACAAGTCCTGCACTTATTTCTTTACAAAAATCTACAATATCACTTCGAAAACCTTTACGACCAAGGTCTGCCGTACAATTGTCAAAATGTATCAGGAAATGAACTTGATTTTGTCTTCCAATATTGCGAGTTAAAGGAATTTGGATAATTTCGCCTTGCGGCATATTATTGGCAGAAATTTGAAAACCACCTGTCAATATTTTATACCCAGACCTTATACCTAGTGATTCATTAAAAGTGGCCCAAAGCTTTGCTGAATATACATACGCAAAATATATATTTGGTTTATATTTTTCAAGTATCCCTCTCTGCGTTTGATCAAGCTTTATTAGACTCTCCAGTTCTTCGGGAGAAAATGTTCCATAAAAGATGTCTAAGTTTGTTAATGCTGGAGGTAACGAATAGCGTGGACCTTTCGACCTGTACAGTTCATCCATTTTCTGTTGGATGCTCTGAATACTTGCTGATCTATTTGTTAGGGTATGTGGCCACAAATAGCCCGTTCCCTGATATTCTTTTTCATCTATATCACCTTCAGCATTGATCACCTTTATGTTTACCGAAATAGAATCGTTTTGAAAAAAACTACCCAAGCCAGTTTTGACTGATAGAATTTTGTGCCATGTGTCAACATTGTTGGCCTTTATCCAATTTAAGTCTGCTGGATGTGTTGTCTTGTCAAATTTAATATAGATTGAAACTCCCTTATCAATTTCTCCACATTCGGAAGCAATGATGCCATCGGAGGTTAGTTTAACAAGTGGGTCACTGGATGGATTTTCATCATCCAGCCATTTCCTAGCATTTAACATTTTACCTGTATAGGTGAAATCCTCAGTTTTGGTATGGATTTGAATAAAATTGTAACCGTATGCTAGGAAAGTTGCACCTACGCCTTTGTGCCCTCGTGTATTACCCGATTTAAATGAAAAGTCAGGTGCCAAAAATGCATAAAGGGTTTCCTCATCTAGCCCTATACCGTTATCGCTCACCGTGATTGCATTATCTTTGATATCTATTGTTATCCAGACTCTAGGTTTGTAATTGTCATTTTCTTGTTTACTTCTTGTTTCGACTGAATCAAGCGCATTTTGTATTAATTCACAAAACGGATCGTAGTAGCCTACATATGAATTTAATATATTTTTAAGTTCCCGCTTTATGGCATTTGTCGCAGCCTCAGTACCTTTAGCATATTTTGCATCTAATGGGTTAAATGTTTCTCTTGTAGGCATGGAATATTTATTAAAAACAAGCAGATGTCATTTTATCTGAATTTAGGCCAAATAACAAAAGTATTCATTACTCTAAAAGCCTATTAAAGTACATTAATAAATCCAAAACTACAAAAAACCCTTCCGCCGAAGCAAGAAGGGTTTCGAGTTTACGCAATGCGCGGTTCTAAAATTATCGAACGGCGTCTTTAAGGCTTTTACCAGCTTTAAATGCAGGAATGTTCATAGCTGGGATCTTGATTTTCTGGGATGGGTTTCGTGGGTTAACACCGGTACGAGCTGCACGTTTGCTGACACGGAATGTACCAAAACCAGTGATGGTTACATTTTTACCCTTCTTAAGTTCTTTAGTGATAGAACCCAAAACAGCGTCCAGAGAAGTACCTGCTGTCTTTTTGGTAACACCTGCTGCAGAAGCAATAGCAGCAACTAAATCTTGCTTAGTCATAATTTGACGGGTTTAAAAAATAAAAAGCATACGCAGTATAATCAGCATCAATGGGGCTGACAAGAGTTTTTTTGTACTTATGATTTGTAAATTTAAAATGAATATTGTATCGTCGTGTCGTTATCCTTCGTACCCTATATATAGAAAATATGAACCATGTCATCATTGTGGAATCTCCGGCAAAAGCAAGAACTTTAAAGAAGTTTTTAGGGGCTAAATATAATGTCAAAGCCTCGATGGGGCACATTCGTGATCTGCCAAAAAAAGAGCTCGGGATCGACACTGAACATGACTTTAATCCCAAATACGAAATCAGCCCGGATAAGAAAAAAATTGTGAAGGAGCTTAAAGATTTGGTTCACAAATATAAGGATACGATGGTGTGGCTCGCGGCGGATGAGGACCGCGAAGGAGAAAGTATCGCGTGGCATTTAATTCACGCCCTCAATCTGGATAAGAAGCATTACAAGCGGATCGCTTTTCATGAAATTACCAAGCCAGCCGTTCTGGCTGCCCTTGAGCATCCGCGCGATATCGACTTCCATCTGGTGCATGCCCAGCAGGCCAGGCGGGTGCTGGACCGGTTGGTGGGTTACAAACTCTCGCCGCTCCTCTGGACAAAAGTGCGGGCGGGCCTGAGCGCCGGCCGGGTGCAAAGTGTGGCCGTGCGTCTGATTGTGGACCGGGAACGGGAGATCGAAGCGTTTAAGCCGGCTGAATACTGGAAGATCGATGCCGACCTTAAAGCCAAAAAAGGCGCTTTCAACGCTGAGCTGGTTAAAATTAAAGGGAAGAAGGCGGAAGTCGGCACGAAAAAGGAGGCGGATAAAGTTTTAAAAGACCTGAACAAGGCAGCTTATGAAGTTTCCAGCCTCGTTAAGAAAGAGGCGAAACGGCAGCCCTCTCCCCCTTTTATCACCAGCACACTGCAGCAGGAGGCTTCAAGAAAACTGGGATTTTCGGTTAAACAGACGATGGTACTGGCTCAACAGCTTTACGAAGGGGTTTCGCACGGTAAAGACCACGCGGGTCTTATCACCTATATGAGAACGGATTCTTTTAACCTTTCCCATGAATTTCTGAAAGACGTGCCGAAAGTGATCAGGAAAATTTACGGCGAAGAATACGCCCTGGATAAACCCCGCTTCTTCACCAAAAAGGCCAAGGGAGCTCAGGAAGCGCATGAAGCGATCCGGCCGACCGACCTCAGCAAAACCCCGGATGACCTGAAGTCTCATTTGGACCCTCAGCAATATAAACTGTACAAGCTGATCTGGGAGCGGACCACTGCCTGTCAGATGCCGGCAGCTGTGCTGGATACCACTACCGTAACGGTTGACGCCGACGATTACACCCTTGAGGCGAAGGGGCAGGTGTGTTGGTGTTGGGTACTGTCGAGAGCTCCAAGGGACGGGGCGTTGGAATTGTCGACGAAGTGGTTGGTTACGGCACGAATTCTGACGCGTCCGATTTGTTGCGCCCAAATCCGGTGCAGGTGGCCGCAGCCATGCAGGCAGCGATCGACAGTGGGGGTTTAACGGCTGGGCAGGTGGGCTACGTCAACGCCCACGGCACCGGGACGATCGCCAACGACCAAGCCGAAGCACAGGCGCTGAAAACGGTTTTTGGCGAGGACACCTT
>CAZSOH010000042.1:0-6757 GCA_964608535.1 uncultured Candidatus Peribacteria bacterium | reverse complement strand
GGGCGGTGACCCTGACTGAAGAGGGTATCGCTAAAATGGAGCAGCTCCTTGGGGTTGATAATATTTACACGGATGCCGGCTTCCTCGAAGTCCATCATATTGAACAGGCTTTAAAGGCCCATGCCATTTTTAAGCGCGACACAGACTATCTGGTGAAAGACGGTGAAATTGTCATTGTTGACGAATTCACAGGGCGCCTGATGCCCGGCCGGCGATACAGTGACGGACTCCATCAGGCCATTGAAGCTAAAGAAAATGTGGATGTGAAGCAGGAAAGTAAGACTTTAGCGACGGTCACTTTTCAGAATTATTTCCGTCTTTATGAAAAACTTTCCGGTATGACCGGTACGGCTAAGACTGAAGAAGAAGAATTCTATAAGATTTACGGCCTGGATACGATTGTCATCCCGACGAATAAGCCTGTCGCCCGAAAAGATCTGGGCGACCTGATTTACAAAAATAAGAAAGGGAAGCTAATGGCTGTCGTTAAGGCCATTCAGGAGTATTTCAATAAGGGTCAGCCTGTACTGGTCGGTACTATTTCGGTTGAACAGTCTGAAGTCCTTTCCAAGCTCCTTAAGATGCACGGCGTTCCCCATGAAGTCCTCAATGCCAAGAACCACGAGCGTGAAGCTGAGATTGTGGCGCTCGCCGGACAGAAAGGCGCCGTTACCATCGCTACCAACATGGCCGGGCGCGGAACGGACATCAAGCTTTCTGAAGAAGTGAAAAAGCTGGGCGGCCTAGCCATTATCGGCACTGAGCGCCATGACAGCCGGCGTATCGACAATCAGCTCCGCGGACGTTCCGGGCGCCAGGGCGACCCGGGAGAAAGCCGTTTCTTTGTTTCGATGGAGGATGATCTGATGAGACTTTTTGGAGCGGATAAGATCAAAAATATGATGGAGCGCCTTGGCCTTCCTGAGGATATGCCGATTGAAAACCGCATCATCAGCCGGAGCATTGAGTCTGCTCAAAAACGAGTCGAAGGCCATAACTTTGATATCCGTAAACATCTGCTTGAATACGATGATGTGATGAACAAGCATCGTGAGATCATTTACGCGAGACGCCTTAAGATACTGGAATCGGAAGACATGAAAGCGGATATTCTGGACCTGATGGATAAAGAAGCCACTGATATTGTGCACAAGTTCGCTTCCTCACCGAATCGCGTAGACTGGAACCTGGATGCAATTGCGGACGCGGTGAACGCGCTTTTGCCTCATGATACCCAGAAGGCTGACGTGCAGGATTTTGAAAAAGTGGATAGTCCTGAAGTCATCATCGATTACATCCGTAACTCCTTAAACACTGAACACCGCCTTAAGGAAGAGTCTCTTCCGGAACCCAGCCTGCTCAGACAAGTGGAAAAAAATATTCTTCTCCGTGTCATCGATTCTCTCTGGATGGAGCATATTGACGCTATGTCCAATCTGCGTGAAGCCGTTTCCCTTCGCGGTTACGGTCAGCGGGATCCTCTGATGGAATACAAACGGGAGGCATTTGAAATGTTCAGCGCCCTTCTGGCTTCGATCCAGCGCAATGTCATCAATACCCTGTTTAAGGTTCAGATCAATGTGGAAGCTCCTGTCAGAACGATGTCCAAATCTCAGGTTGACCCCTCTAAACTGACGACGAACAAAGAAGCCATTGAAGGTAATGTCACACGCCCTCACCAGAATATGAACACGCCTGAAGGCCGGGTTGCCCAGCGGATCTCGGCCAACGCCCCCTCCCCTTCCCTTCCGAAGGTTGGCCGGAATGATCCCTGCCCCTGCGGCAGCGGGAAAAAGTATAAGAAGTGTCATGGAACGGCTTAATTCCACATCGACTTCGAATCGCATTAGATTGATCTGTCGGGATTTTCGACAACAGTTTTTGTAGTGGTGGCAGTGTAGCGATGACGTTGTAGTAGTGGTTGCAGATCTCCCACCACTACTACAAAAATTGACACTGACTCTTGGCTATGCGAAAATAATTTAGCACTTTATCTATATGATTGCTAATGGATTCACGGAAGCAGAAAATCCTCAGGGCGATTGTTGAGAAATTTATTGAGACGGCCTCCCCTATCGGCTCAAAGCTGATTTATGAGGAATACGATCTGGATGTTTCTCCCGCTACGATCCGGAATGAAATGGCAATTCTTGAAAAAGAAGGCCTGATCGTTCAGCCTCATACTTCCGCCGGGCGGATTCCGACCAGCTACGCTTACCGCCTGTTTGTTGACCAGCTGAAATACAACCTTCAGCTCCTCAATAAAGCCAAAAAGGATATGGAGCTGATCCGGAAGCAGTTTTACCTTGATAAAGCCAAGGAGAAATTATATGAAATGGTTTCGGTTCTCGCTTCCGCTACACGGAATGTCAGTTTCGCAACCCTTCCTGATAACAAGCGTCTCTTTTATATGGGGATCAGCAATGTTCTGAGACAGCCTGAGTTTACGGCTAACCCTTCCGGCGCCTCCCAGGTGATTGAAGTGCTTGAGACCAAGTTTGCCAGCCTGCTGAGCGACCTCGATATAACCGATGAGCCTTCCTTTTATATTGGGGAAGAGAATGTGATTCCCGAAATCCAGAGCTGCAGTATTCTGGTCCAGCGTTACAATTACAAAGGTTTTAAGGGGGTGATGGGCCTTTTAGGCGCCACCCGGATGAATTACGCCTATAATATGGCGGCTCTTAAATCAGCTATCGACCTTTTAAATTAAGAGTTAAGAATTAATAATTAAGAGTTTATTTTATGCCGGTCATTTTAGGAATTGATCCGGGGTTGGCAACGGTTGGGTTCGGCGCCATTGAGGTTTCCGGAAACCAGTTTACTTATCTGGATTCCGGTGTGATTAAAACTGCCCCTCATCTTGAGACGGCTGAGCGCCTCCATATCATCCGCCATGACCTGAAGAAGCTGATCCAGGCCCTTAAACCGCAGCTTGTCAGTATTGAAGAGCTCTTTTTTGCCCGGAACGTCACCAATGCCCTCAAAGTCGCCCAGGCCAGAGGGGTCATTTTAGAAGAAGTGTACCAACACCACATCCCTACCCTCAGTTTTACCCCGCTCCAGGTAAAGAATAATATTGCCGGTGACGGGGCGGCGCAGAAGTGGCAAATCCAGGAAATGGTGAAGCGCCTTCTTAAACTTCCTAAAATACCAAAACCGGATGACGCGGCAGATGCCCTTGCCCTTGCACTATGCGCCCAGCAGTGCGCGGCTATTAATAAGCTTCAGGTTTAATTTTGATTTACTAAGCGGTGTCACTCTGGTAGAATCTTGTCCGCGCTTCACTTTCAGACGATTCATGAATCGTCTCTACATTCTGCGCTTCCAATACCTCTCGATTTATGAAAAAGGTAACCGCTATCATCATCGCTGTCATTCTTGCGTTCGTCATCGCCATGGGTGATCAGATTATCCGCCTGAGTCTTTCTGACAATCCTCTGGGGCTCTCAAGCCTGAAATCCTTTTTCGGCTTCGCGGATAATACCATTACCCTCCCCAAGAAGCCTTCTATCCCTACCTTATCTGAAAAGCCGGAGGAGGTTAATCTGACTTATGAAGACCGTCTGGAAAAGGGTGATTATTACGCTGAGCGCGGCTTTCTGACCTACGCCACAAATGAATATGTAAAAGCCGCCAACCTCGAGCCAGCCCGCCTGAAACCTTACGAAAAACTTCTGGAGACCAATTTTGAGTTAGGCGATTACAGTAAGGCAAAGCGGAATGCTGAAAAAATCCTTGAGCTCAGCCCGGACGATCATGACGCGCAGTACTATCTGGTAAAAATCAATATCAAGCTGAACGAATTCAGCCAGGCTGAACTTCTGATTGACCAGATGATTGCCAAGGGGGTCACCGACAACCGTCTGACCTATCTTAAGGCGCTGATACAGATTGCTTACGGTAAGCATGACGAAGGACGCTCACTGCTTGAAGATATTTTAACCGACCCGGAACTTGACTCCGAACTGGCCGCTAAAATCCAGACCATTATGGCTGCTTATCAGGAGTTTGATTTTGCAAAAGCCGCTGAAGACCTGTATCTTGGCGAACTTCTTTCAAGATCCCTCAATCAGCTGGAAGAATACGAGCTGTCCGTTTACAAGTTAAAAAATATCCTCAGGACCCGGACTGACCTGAGGGATTCCTGGATCCTTCTTGGGTTTGCTTATCTGAATTTAGATAATTACCTCTTTGCGCTCACTTCTTTTGAGCACGCTTATGAAATTGACCCTGAATGGCCGGCTACCCAGTATTTTCTGGGTCTCACCTATTCTGAGCTGAAGCAATATGATGATGCTATCGTTTACCTGAGCTATGCTCTCGAAAACGGTTTTGAGCCTGCCGTTGTGGTTCAGCACAAGCTGGCTGATTTATACCTGGAGACTAAACAGTACGAAAAGTCGGTAGGAATTTATGAGAATCTTCTAGAGACGAATAAGCAGGATATCAATGCTTTTGTACGACCCATCTGGATCTATCTGGATTTTTTGAATGAACCGCAAAAGGCGATGAAACTGGCTGAACTTGCCGTTATTGCGTTCCCGGAAGATCCCATGGCTTATAATCTTCTTGGATGGAGCCAGACGGGTACGGGTAATATCATCGAAGCTGAAAAAAACCTGAAAAAGGCCATTGCTTCGGATCCGGATCTGGCTGCCGCGCATTACAATCTGGGCAAGCTTTACGAGCAGGTCGGCGAAAATGAAAAGGCTCTGAAGAGCTTTCAGGAAGCCTATAATCTGGACCAGAACGGATCTATTGGAAATTTAGCGGCAAAGCGTTATAATGCACTCTTAATTCAATAGACCTGCATTATGCGAAAAACAAATTTCTTTCCCTATTATTTTCTCATCGGCCTTATTATTCTTGGCCAGTTCTTTTTTGCGATTGTTTCGGTTAAATACACAGCCCCCAAATATGAGAGTAAGGTGTTTTCCACCATCGGGATCAAATTTGACGGCTCTGACCTCCACAAACTCAATGAGGGGGCCCATTATTTCGGGCAGACGATTCTCGGATGGACCAAATTTCCCAGCTTTCGCCAGGAACTGATTGATAACGCAGAGCTACCTGACAATATTGAAATCAATATGCACGCCCAGGAACGGCAGAATTTTGTTTTTACGGTCACCACTCCTGAGCCGATCGATTACAATAAGCTGACGGAGATCAAAGATTTTCTGCAGTCCAAAATTGACTTGTATAACGCGAATACCAATACTAAATTTATCCTCTCTAACGTAGATTACGAGCAAGCTGAAATCACCCGGAGCTATGCCTTCGGCGCTTTATTCACTTTGCTCCTTTCCGGAGCGATCGGTTTGGCGCTTCTTTTTATCCGCAAAGAGTTCTTTCCGCCTAAATTAAAGTTATAACACACAATCCATAATAGTTGAGGATAAAAGCATTTCTCTCTGAAAATGAATCAGAATCGCTATAGAATGTGATAATATGGGATAGTAATCACATTTTTGTTTGACATTTATTTTTTGAATAGGGTAAAATTAAGTCGGTCGCCAAACCAAGCATAATTTTACCCAATAATTTTTTGGAAAATGAACAAGTCAAATGTCCTCTATGAATATACCAAAGGTCAGATAGAAGTCAATCAAAAGGAACTTGAAGATCTCCAGACTCAAGTAACTGAAATTAATAGTAAAATCAATGAAAAAAAAACCCTCATTGAAGCACTAAATGACCAGCTTTTAGACTTAAAATCCAAGGTTAGTATTACGCATGACTCGAAATCATTCAACGATATGATTTTCGACGTTTTTGAATCTGATGACTCAAGAGAGGGGCTTATGGTTAAGGACGTTGTAAAAGCAATTCGGACAAAATATGCTGAGAAGGCTCCATCCCATAACTATGTTGAGAGACAAATTAACATTGAACTTGAAAAGGAAAATCTATTTCAAACAAACCCAGGAATGAAGCGAAACCGTCGATTCAAAAAGACTACTCCTGAATTTCAGGAAGCTATGAGAAGGGTTGAATCTGAACAGTCATTAATCAGAACTGAAGATTTGCCATTCTAGAAAGCATGCCCTTGCAGGGTAATCTTGATTCTATAACAATCCTTCATGCGAAAGAGAACTAAACACCTAAAGAGAAGTCAGACTAATCGGCATGATGCCGATATTGTTGCAGTCCAATCGAATGAGTGGTGGCAAACTGCCTGTTGGGCATGTGTTCGAATTTTTTCAGGTCGAAATGTTACGGCTGTCGCCATTGTAACTGTGCTTACCAAAGCGATGAATTTTGCTACCGAGAACTGGGATAAATTGATAGCTCTTATTCCTCATGGGTAGTATTATATTGGTTTTTTTAACCTGTACTCCCGAATCCTCCCCTGCTCTCCTTTTTAATCTCATCCACTTCCTGAAATTCAAGCCGGTCGACACGGACGAAGAGACCCTGAGCGACCTTGGTTCCTTTTTTGATGATTACGGGCTTTCGGGTGAAGTTCATCATCTGTATCTTCAGCTCATCCTGACTGCCGCAATAATCCTGGTCGATCACGCCGATGCCGTGCGGTTTGGTGAGGCCGTGTTTTTTAGGGGTTGAACTGCGGGAGGCAAGGATCAATGAGTAGCCTTTGGGCACTTCCACAATCGTGTTGGCCGGAATGAGTTCAATGGAATCCGGCTGTATCTCCACATCCTCGCGCGCCAAAAGATCGAACCCCACTGAACCCGCCGTTTCGTAAACCGGCAGAGGGAGGGACTTATCGATTCTTTTGATAGACCCGGAA
>CAZSOH010000041.1:0-6905 GCA_964608535.1 uncultured Candidatus Peribacteria bacterium | reverse complement strand
AATTAAACACGCCTCTGCTTCTTTTTTCGGCAGCCATTGTGCGGAAAAGGAGTCTGGTCAAAAATAGCCTCAAGTTCAAGTCCGGCAGCATGTAAACCCCGGACAGCCTGCTCCCTGCCTGTTCCAACCCCCTTTACAAAAACTTTCACTCGCTCAACGCCGTAAGGAGCCACCTTTTCAGCCACTTTCTCGGCAGTGACAGTGGCGGCATAAGGAGTTGATTTACGGGTTCCTTTAAAGCCATTAGCGCCAGCGGAAGCCCAGGCCAGTACATTGCCATCAGGCTCAGCGATAGAGATCATCGTATTATTGAAAGTTGCCGTTACATAAGCGTGAGCCAGCGGCACTGTTTTCCGGATTTTCTTCCGACTTGTCTTAGCGGTTTTATCAGCCATAAATAGCAAATATTAAATAAGAAATAGAAAATGGATAATTATTTCTTTTGTTGTTTAATTTTCCCGCTTCCCATTGTCATCTTTTTTCCTCGTTTTGTGCGGGCATTGGTCTTCGTCCGCTGACCCCGTACAGGAAGACGTCTGTGATGGCGAAAACCACGATAAGTTCCGATTTCCTGTAAACGCTTAACATTACCGGTGTAAACCCGTTTCAGATCACCTTCAACAGTCAGTTTAGCAACCTCATCCCGGATTTTCTGCTCATCTGCGGCAGAAAGGGCTTCAACTTTCGTGTCCAAATCAATTTTAAGCTTAGTCAGAAGTTCACGACTGAGTGAACGCCCAATGCCATAAACGTAGGTGAGGGCAACTTCAATGCGTTTTCCCTTAGGAAGGTTAACTCCAGCAATTCGGGCCATATTTCAATAAAAAGTAATAAATTTAGAATGCGAAATGCAAAGTGCAAAACGCGAAATGTTCTATCCTTGTCTTTGTTTATGTTTCTTAGATGCCGGACAAATCACCCGGACAACACCTTTACGCTTAATAACGCGGCATTTCTCACAAATTTTTTTGACAGAAGCTCTGACTTTCATAGCAAATTATTTAGTTGTCTACTTGTGGCGATAAGTTATTCGGCCTTTTGACAAGTCATAAGGAGTCATTTCAACAGTGACTTTATCACCTGGCAAAATGCGAATATAGTTCATCCTGACCTTTCCTGAGACATGCGCATGTACGGTGAGCCCTTTATATTGCTCTCCAATTAGCTCAACTTTGAATGTCGCGTTAGACAGGGCTTCTACAATGCGCCCTTCTACCTCAATCACTTCTTTGGCCATAGTTTTATGTGAACAAAAGCGGTAAGAGTTTACATGATACAGAGAGATGACGCAAGACAATTTTTCAAAAAAAACTGGACATTTTTTAAGCCAGTATTTCGAAGCCGCTTTGGGTGACTAAAATCGTGTGTTCAAAATGAGCGGAAAGGCTTCCGTCTGCGGTAATCACAGTCCAGCCATCTTTTGCCGTATCAACTTCACCAGACCCCATAGCAGATATAGGTTCAATGGCCAGAGTCATGCCTGCTTTCAGAGTAGCACCTTCTCCCCTGTGGCCGGCATTCAGAATTTCAGGTGGTTCATGAAGGTTCTTACCGACACCGTGTCCAGTACACTCAATAACAGGGCTATAACTCTGGTCTTCAAGGGTTTTCTGGATCACCGCGGAAAGATCCCCTACTTTTGCCCCCTCCCTGACCTGCTTTAAGGCATTCTGAAGAGCCTTTTTTGTAGTTTTTACAAAATGGTTCAGTTCAGGATCAGCTTGCCCGATCAACACTGACACGCACGCATCAGTATAAAAACCTCCAAAAAGCACCCCGCAGTCCAGCCCGACAACATCGCCCTCCATCAAAACCACATCCTTACGGGGGATACCGTGAACCACTTCCTCATTCACAGAAGTACAGAGTGTTCCGGGGAACCCCCGATATCCCTTAAAACCAGGCTCTGCACCATTGTGGGAACGGATAAAATCCTCAGCCAGCAGATCTAAATCAAGAGTTGTCATCCCCGGCTTAACCTTTTCGGAAAGCATATTCAGTGCATCTGCTAAAATCCTGCCGCCCTGTCGCATCAGCTCAATCTCCTCCGCTGTTTTAATAGGAATATCGCTAAACATAAAAATAGTGCAAGTCTCAAACATCAATCTAAAGCCTTGAGACTTGAGACCTGAGACTAAGAAAATAAATAATCAACCCTTTCAATCATTTCACTGCTCACCTTCTCAATATCCTGTTCACCGTCCACTTCAATCAAATGATCCCGGTCATAAAAACGTTCAATAACGGGAAGGGTTTCATTTTTATAATTTTCCAGGCGACGTTTGATGCTTTCAGGAGTGTCATCCTGACGAACGATTAATTTTCCGCCGCAATGCTGACACTCATCAGACCTATAAGAAGGAGGATAAACCCCTTTACACTTCTCACAAACACGACGCTGAGTCAGTCGCTTAATAGCTTCTTCTTCAGTGATTTTAATCAAAACTGCGAAAGCGTCCCTGCCATGATCCGCAAGGAGCTTTAAAAGCTTTTCAGACTGAGCAACAGTACGCGGAATACCATCAAAAAGGATAGGCTGATCAGATGAAAGACTGCCGATAAACTCTCCGACCACCTGCAAAACGGTATCGTCATCCACCAGATTACCGGCATTGACAATCTCTTTAATTTTGTTTCCGAGAGGGGTGCCCGAGGCAATCATCTGACGAAGCTGTCCGCCCATCTCAAAAACCTTCAGGTGGTACCGCTCTTCCAGTATGCTTCCCTGCGTACCCTTACCTGAACCTTGCATTCCAAATAGAATAATGTCCATATTTTTTAGTGCGAGTGCGAGCCATAAGTCTCAAGTATAATATAGTTTCGCACTTGAGACTCGCACTTGAGACTTAATAATTAATAAAGTTTATCGTAATCGTGCATCACCAGCTGCGCGTCAATCTGGCGGATAAGATCAAGAATCACACCCACCATAATGATCAAACCCGAACCGCTGATAATCAGGTCGCCGGAAGTCAAAGTGGTGTATTTGGTGAAAATAATCGGCACAACAGCAATAATAGCGATAAAAGAACCTCCGAACAGATTCAGATAGCTGGACGTTCGGGCTAAAAAGTCAGCCGTCTGGCTGCCCGGACGGATCCCGGGAATGAAACCGCCCCGCTTTTGGATATTTTCCGCAACCGTATCAGGGTTAAAAGTAACACTCACATAAAAATAAGAAAAAGCGACCACCAAAACAAAATACAGAACAATATAAAGATAGCTCGGATTATTTGAGCTCAGATAACGATTGATAAAATCCGCAGCCGCCTGAAGTGAATTGGATGAAGAAACAGAGAAAAACTGAGCCATAACAGACGGAAAAGTTACCATTGAAACCGCAAAGATAATTGGGATCATTCCTGCCTGATTAACACGGATAGGCAATACAGATTTCTCCCCCTTACCGCCCGTTGCCCGCGTTGCGTAAGTAATAGGTATATTACGCTGCCCTTCCGTAACCAGCACCACAAAGATGAGCATCGCAAGGGTTAAAGCAACAAAAAGGATAAAATGAATCAGCTTTGTATTATCACCTGCCTGAAAAGTGCCAAGCATCCGGCCGAACACAGTTGGCATTCCCGCGATAATACCCGCAAAGATAATAACCGAAATACCATTTCCGATTCCATTTTCCGTAATTTGTTCCCCCAGCCACATCACAAACAGAGTTCCGGCCGTGACAGTAAGCATAATAGGAATAATCACCATTAAATTCCCGATATCCGGGATCAACTGTCCATTAGCGCTCCTGTTGAGAAGAACGATCATTCCGTAAGACTGCAGAAAGGCAAGAGGAACGGTAAGCCATCGGGTGATTTTATTGATCTGGCGTCGGCCTTCCATACCTTCTTTAGAAAGCGCTTCCAGTTTAGGAATAACAACTGTCATCAGCTGCATAATAATGGAAGCGTTGATATAGGGAGCAAGCCCCATCAGAATAATGGAGAAACTTTTCATTGAACCACCCGTCAGGGCAGAAAAAACGCCCAAAAGACTATTCTGTTCAAAGATTGAAGAAAGAACAGAAATATTTACACCCGGTACCGGGATATGAGCGGCTATCCTGAAAATCAAAAGAATAAAGAGAGTAAAAAGTATTCTCCGTCTCAAAGTGCTTGACCTCCAGATTTGATGTAAGTATTTAAACAAAGTTGTTTAGATTAAAGAACTTTACCGCCAGCGGCATTGATTTTCTCTTTAGCCGCCTTAGAAACCTTATGGACTTTAAGGGTCAGTTTTTTAGAAACTTTCCCGTTACCAAGAACCTTTACGGGAAGCAGTTTCCGACGAACCAGTTTCTTTTCCAGTAGGGTGAGAACATTGACCTCATCACCATCCTTAAACACATCCAGATCACCCACATTAACCACCTGAAAATCAAGCCGGTTAGGATTTTTGAAACCTTTAAGTTTGGGGAGGCGCATGATCAAAGGAGTCTGACCTCCTTCAAAACCTGGCCTTACATTGCCGCTTTTTCGCTGCCCCTGACCTTTACAGCCCCTTCCGCAATAGGTACCGGCGCCGGATGCATTCCCTCTCCCCACACGTCGTTTGGCTTTTGAGGCTCCCTGCTTTTTCTGAATAGTATTTAACTGCATAATAATAAATTATTGGTAGTACGATAGCTAATAAAAGTTATTTCTTAGTTGGTTTCTTAGCTTTCTTTTCAGGTTTTTTTGACTCATCGGCAGATTTCACCTCTTCTTTGGCTTCAGTTTCAGCCTTCTCCTCTTTCTTTTTAGCCATCGACGGTTTAACGGGCCTGAGTTTCTTAAGCGCCATAATGGCAGCCTGAGCGGTCACCATCTTGTTATTCGTACCATGATTTTTACTGAGTACGTTCTTTACGCCCGCCAGACTCAGGATTTTTCGGAGAGATCCGCCGGCAATCACACCTGTACCAGACGAAGCGGGGGTAATAAAAAGACGGGCTGCTTTATGTTTAACATGAACCTCATGCGGAATAGAGTCATTATCAGTCAGAGAAACATTAACAAGAGACTGTTTCGCGCGTGTGACCGCCTTTTTGATTCCGTTTACCACTTCGGTAGCCTTACCGATACCAACGCCAACACGGCCTTTCCGGTCACCAATAGCCACCAGACAACGGAAGCGAAGACGTCGCCCTCCTTTTACCACACGGGTAACCCGGTCAATCTGAAGAACTTCTTCGTCAAATTCCTTCTGTTCCTTTTCCCTTGCCATTGATTTTCGTTGATTTTTCTTAGCCATATAAATTATTACGTGTAACATTTGACATTTTACCTTTGACTGTTAAATGTTAAACGTTAAAAGTTAAATGTTAAAAGTTAAGTCCTCCTTCGCGCGCGCCTTCAGCCAATGCCTTTACCCGCCCATGATATAAGTAACCTCCACGGTCAAACACACAACCGGTAACCTTCTTTTGCTTGGCCAGTTTAGCCAGTTCAAGACCAGCTTCTTTAGCAGCCTCAACCCCCTTCTTTTTAGATTTTAAAGAAGAGGCGGAAGCGAGCACTACACCCTGAGCATCATCAATGAGTTGAGCATAAATAGAGGCATTGCTTCGGAACACAGAGAGTCGCGGGCGTTTAGCCGTACCATTAATCTTAGATCGGATACGAATGTGTCGGCGTTTTCTAAGTTTTGCTTGTTGAGCAGTCATAATAAATAATTAAATAAATGTCTAAGCGGCCTTAGCAGCAGCTTTACCGGCTTTTCGGTGTACATATTCATCCACATAACGGACACCTTTACCTTTATAGGGTTCCGGTGAGCGGAACTTGCGGATATTTGCAGCAGCCTCACCCACCGATTGCTTATCAATGCCGGATACGATAATCATACTTTTGTCGTCTTTGTCCATTTCAATGGAAACACCCTCAGGCGCGTTGTATTCAATAGGATGGGAATAGCCCAAATGGAGTGTAATTTTTTTACCTGAAGCCTGAGCCCGATAACCCACTCCGATAATCTGCAGCTTCTTTTCAAATCCCTTAGAAACACCGGTCACCATATTGTTAAGCAGGGCGCGGGTCAGACCATGGACACTGCGGGATTCTTTGGTGTCATCATTCCGGGCAACAAGCAGCTCTGTATCCTCCTGGGTCACAGTAACATTAGGCAAGAGAATATATTCCAGCTCGCCTTTCGGGCCTTTAACTTTAACCAGCTGGTCTATGATCGTAACTTCAACCCCCTCAGGGACGGTGATCGGCTGCTTACCAATTCGAGACATAATCGTTAGTTATAAATAATTAAATTACCAAATTTCACATAAAAATTCTCCTCCTACACCGGCTTTCTGAGCCTCATCTCCTGTCATAACACCCTGCGGTGTCGAAAAAACTGAAATGCCATAGCCATGTAGCACAGGTTTAATTTCTGAGCGCTTTACATAAATACGCTGACCAGGCTTGCTCACTCTTTTTAAGTGGATTTCTGACAATTCCTGATTAAATTCAATTTCAATTTCGTCAAAAGAACGGCTGTTCTTCACAACTTTATAACCGCTAATGAAACCATGCGCTTTCATCACCTCAAGGACTGCCACTTTCAGTTTTGAAAAAGGGGCAACAGTCTTAACCTGTCTGGCACGGACAGCGTTTCTTAGGCGGGTTAACAAATCTGCTATAGGGTCTGTATTCATAATTGAAATAAAAATATAAGGTTAGGAATCTCTACCAGCTGGACTTTTTAATGCCAGTAATTTCCCCTTTTGAGGCCAGTTCACGAAAACAAATACGGCAAATCTGAAAAAATCTGAGATAACCTCTGGAACGGCCGCATAGCTTGCAACGATTGTAATTTCTTACCCATTTTTTAGGCTTTTTACCCTGAGAAAGGGCATTCATCAGCTTTCGGTTCCGCTTCTCTGTTTTTACAATTAATGCTTTTCGGGCCATGAATAATAATTAGTGAAT
>CAZSOH010000040.1:0-7003 GCA_964608535.1 uncultured Candidatus Peribacteria bacterium | reverse complement strand
GATTTTCCACAAATCCTGCCCTGTGAGCGAGACGAGATACTCGTTTGTATCGGCATCCATGGTGGCTTCATATTTCTTGACCCGGTTCTGAATCCATTTGTTTAACGGCAGGCCGGATAGCGGTTCGAAGTTTTTGACGGTTCCAAGTTGAACAATTTTTTTGTACAAACTTTTTCGTTTGTCCGGGCTTGGCTGAACAAACACCACCACCGCTGACTCCGGTATTTTTTCCAGATAATCGATCAGTTTTTGCTGCTGAGCATCTCTGGCCTCATCTCTTTTTGTCACTTTATCTTTATTCCTGGTTTTCGGCGCCTCCGGTAAACCTTCGATGAAGATGAGGCGCTTATCGGCCAGAAAAGGGGCGGCTTCGATCTGGGCAATCATGTCTCCCATTTCTGCCTCCAGTCCATCGATCACATTCAGATTCATGTCTCCCCCATGTTTTTCACAAAAAGCCGCTTTCCACGCGCTGACCTGCTCGTGGAGCAGGAAGGTTTCTTCGCCGGTAAAGAGGAAGAGATTATTCATAATCAATATCAGTCTTTTTTCAGCCATTCAATTGCCTTCTTCCTGTCTGTAAATAAACTTGTTTTACAGGTTTTAAACTTCACTGCAATACTCATCAGGCTTTTGACCCAGGGGTTAATATTTTCCTTATAAAACGCGATCTTTACTATGCCCTGCCTATCGGTATTTTCCATATGCTTTTTCCTGGCCTTCAGTGTGGGATAGGTCATACCGAAAACATTTGAACAATCGGCCCTGTGATACCCGTCAATATCCACTAAGATTTTCTTCTTAAACGCTTTATTCTCTGCCAATTGATCCACAAAACCGATAAGATACTCAGTGACTTTTAAATCACAAACTGAGTTCGGTATCACTTTAAGATATTCAATTTTAATAATACCACCTGGAGACAGTTTTGCCTTGGTGTAAAGTTTTGGATTATTGGAAGAAGTGCCAGTTTTCATGATATATCAGCCATTTATTGAATAGATGATCCCGTTTTATTTCAGCTTCCTGGCCAGTGAGCCCATCCAGGCTTCCTGCAAATTCTCCAGGAACTGAACAATGACAGGTTCACCATTATACCTTATTTCGAAAGCCGGGTCAGGTGTTACTTCGCCAAGCTCAATGGGTTTGAGGTCAGCCTCGCTCATCAAACGGCTGAACGCCTCGTCTTTTTCCGGTTTAACTTCTACCACAAAACCGCCTGTTTCTGCAAATGCTTTTTTAAAGGCGGGTAAATCTTCCGCGCCGGTTTTCCCGATGTCCGCCCTCAGGCCCAATTCCCCTCCTCCGGTTCTTGCGTGAGGCATCGTCATTTCCGCCAACGCCACCAGAAGTCCTCCTTCGGAAATATCATGGGCGGCTTCGATGAGCCCCGCGCCAATCGCGTCGATCATCGCGTAAATTTCTTTTTTAGCCTGTTTAAGGTCTGGCTTAGGCACATTGGCGCCGGTATGGCCAAGCAGCCGGTACAGCTCGCTTCCGCCCAGTTCATCCTTTCGTTCGCCAATCAGATAGAGTTTACTGCCCGCTGTCTTGAGCTGCATGGTGACTGCCTTGCGATAATCTTTCAGCACTCCGGCGCATCCGATCATACAGGTGGCATCGACTGAATTATAAAGGCTTACGTTGCCGGAAATGATGGGGGTTGGCGTGTCGGGATATTCTTTTAAAGGAATCCCTTTGCAGGCGTCAATCACCCCCTGAACCCCCTGCGAGAACTCCCACATAAATTCCGGTTTTTCGGGATTGTTGTAGTTCAGGCAATCAGTCAAAGCCTGAGGGGTCGCGCCGACCGCGGCTACATTCCGCATCGCCTCCACCACCGCGTTCACGGCCTGCCAGTAAGCGGAAATTTTTGAGTATTGTGAGATGCCATCCTGAGTAACCGCCACCCCAACCTTTTTTACTTCTTCACCCGCCTCTTCATTATCCAAAAGCGGAGCAATAACACCCGCATCCGCTTCGCCGGCCTCGATGATGGTATTGCCCTGAACGTTTTTGTCGTATTTGTTGTAAATAAAATGGCGGCTGGCAATATTTTCTGAACCCAAAAGTTGAACAAATAATTTGTTCATTGTTTGGCAGTTCGGTTTACCGCCTTCCATTTCACAAATCTGCCGCTCAACCTCTGCCGGATTAGGCTCATGACCTTCAAACACTTTTTCTTTTACCGGCCGGTCATATCTCAATCCTTCAGTAATGTCAGTGGCTTTAGCGTCACACACTTTTTCGCCCTTGAACCACAGTACATACTGATCAGACTTAGTCACCTTTCCGACGAGTGCAGCTCTTGCCCCCTCGGCCACGGAACCGAGTTCCCATTTTTTGTTGTAATGGTCCAGGATCATCTGAGTGAGCTCAGGGTGACAGGCCCACGCGAACCGCTCCTGGGTTTCGCTGGCCGCGATTACGCTGGGGTGCAGGTTTTCCATTCCGACCGGGATTTTTTCCAGGTCAATCTCCGCCCCAAATCCCTGTTTAGCGACCATCTCCACTGTGGAGCACATGTTTCCGCCCGCCCCCATGTCTTTGAAGCCGACTTTATGGAGCTTACCCATCTCTTTGAGCCTGCGGAACAGATCGTAGGTAGAGGCAAGCAGATGGCGCTTAAGAAAGGGGTTGGGTTCCTGCACCGCCCCCTTGTTCACCTCTTTTTCAGCCTCATCCAGCTCCACACTCGCGAAACTGGCGCCCCCCATACCGCTGTTGTCCGTCGGCTTGCCGAAGGTGATGATGTCGTACTCCTCCTCGGCCGCTTCATCCGGCACGTAGGAATGGATGATTTCTGATTCTTTCACTAAACCGAGAGTCAGGACGTTTACGAGGCAGTTGTCGTTGAAGTTCGGATCAAACCTCACATCTCCCCCCAAATTCGGAACGCCGATCGGGTTTCCGTATCCCGCGATACCATGAACCACTTCGTTGGCGATCACACGGCATTCATTTTTTTTCGTTTCACCGAATCGCAAACCATCCAGACAGGCAATCACCTTTCCCCCCATACAGCACACATCGCGGACATTCCCGCCGATGCCGGTGGCCGCCCCTTCGTAAGGGACGATCTGGCTGGGGTGATTGTGGGATTCGTGCGACATGATAAGCCCCCACTTTTCATCTCCGTCCCTCGCGATTTCCACCACGCCGGAATCCTCCACTGGTCCCAAAATCACATTCGGCGCCTTGGTGGGCAGGTTTTTGAGGTACTGCCGGGTGCTTCGGTACGAGCAATGTTCAGACCCCTGAATTCCCCACATTATGGCTTCTGTGAGCGTTGGGGGACGCTTTAAAATTTCCTCAATTTTTCTCGCCTCATCAACCGTCAGGCCGATGCGGTAATCTTTCAAGACGCTCTGCACTTCTCCGTCAGACATTTTTGAAAACTCCAGGATTTCAGGCATACTTCATTACGTTAAAAAGCATGCTCATTATAGGGAATAAACGGGCAGGGTTGAAGAGATTATTTTTTTGAGTTTTTCAAAATATGAATATTTGGCTTTGACGGCATTTCGCGGTCGGCCCCGTTCCGGATCAGCTGCTCACAGGAACCCCCTACGATCACTCCGGTCAATATCAGGAAAAAGGCGGTACGAAGGTCGATTATTCTTCGTGTTTCCTGCGAAGCCTCGGATGGTTTATTGATCGAATTCATCAATGACAATATACCAGTAAAAATATATTTGTCAATTTTTTACCTTTCTTAGCTTTCCTTGAGCCATTTCAGCGCTCTCCCTTTTGAGCTGAACAGTCTCATTTTGGTCGGACTGAACTCTGAAACAAACGCGAGCAGTTTGGTTACCGCTTTTGATCCCCCGTCTTTAAAATAGGCCGCCTTTACATATCCCATCTTATTAAATGTCTCTATTACATACTTCCTGGATTTAAGCGCTGGAAAATCAAAGCCAATAATGCTAATGCAATCATTTCTTTTGTATTTAGATATGTCTCCCAAGATTCTGACTTTCTTCAGCTTTTTTTCTTTGATGATTTTTAATATTTCACTGGTGATAAATTTCATCACTTCCAAGTCTGTGTCCGCGTTCTCAACCGGACTTAAATATTCGTAAGTGATAATGTTATCCGGTCGGATACTAACTTTTACGTAGCGGGCCATTGATTTCGAGTTTTTGCCCATGTGTTTTAAGCTGCCCGTGGCTGGGTTTTTTCGTTGCCCTCCTGATCTTTTGGTCTGGTGTGCATATCACTGAATTCACCTGTGGGGATATCGCTTTCCCGTATCGTCAGATCCTGACTGTCTGCAGCCATTATTCCAAGGTGGCTCAATTCTTCTTTGTTATTCGCGACCAGATCCTCAACTCTCCGGGTCAGTTCATCGATATCCGGCCGGTCAGCCGGCTTAAACTCCATACAATCCCTAATAAGACTTCTGAGGTCTTCGGGAATGTCCAGTTCATCTGTGTTGTATTCACCGCTCATCGTCTGGCTGAGGCATACGACTGCGCTCTTCTTTTTAATGTCGCCTCCAGCCCATTCATAGAGCATTTTGCCCAATGTATAGATATCGCTTTTTGTTGTGATCGGGTCATTGGCGACCTGTTCTGGGCTCATCATTGAAGGGGTTCCAACTGCCTTATCACGGTCTTCCTCCTGAAAACCGTTTTCGCAATGTAAATCATAATCGATTATTTTTACTCTCATCGGATCTTTTTCACTGGGGGGAATTATCATCACATTTTCATCTTTCAGATCCCGATGCACCAGCCCTGCATCATGCAACCCTTTTACCCCCTGCAGCACGGGTAAATAAATGTCTTCAAGAAAGCGCCCAAACTGCATTCGCTCATTACTGCCTTTAAATTTAAATGTTTTGATTCCCCGATCATATAGGTAAGCCCCCAGATCCTGTCCGCCTTCAAATATCTCAACCACATCAACTCTGCGGTCATAATGACCGGGAACTACTCTTCCCGGAACACGCACTTTTGGTTTTTCCGCCTGGCCCTCATATACAATTCCTTCTGTATCTTTCTCTCCTTTTTTAGCCCAGGGTTCATCCGGATTCTGAGCTAGCAAAAAGGCTCCCAAAAACTCGGACAGATTCTCATTTACCTTTGTTACCTGTATTAGTTTTTCTAATTTTTCCCTCCTCCACTCATTGTTTTTGTTTAACGGGATTCTGTGGAATTTCATTGCCACCTGACGTCCTGCCATTTCACACGTGTAGACATTTCCGATTCCGCCAAAACCGAGTACTCTGTTTTGTACCATAACCTCCTTATCTAATCCTTTTTCTTTCAGTACTCCTAGAATCTGACCGGAGATTTTCTTCCGAATATCTTCTATTAAATTCACATATTTCGCGTACAACTCTGAACCCTTTTCATAAATTTTATTAAAATGGATATGGTCTTTTTCGTTCGCTTCGTCAACTTTTGCCAGGATGTCTGAGAGTAATTTTGTAAATTCAATAAACTCAAGAGGCATATCAAACGCCAGTAAGGCGCCGTAGTGCTCAGGGCTACTGAGATAGGGCAAAATTTCTTCGGCAAGTTCTTTGGCATACTCGTGGAGTTTTTCCTGCTGTTTTTGAGGGTCTTTAAGGGCAATTACACTGCCCATCACCTCCTGAAAACGATTTGAATCCGGCAGATGGTCATGGAGTTTCTGCATGATCCGCTCGGCCTCTTCCGGCTTAACAGGCCCCAGCGCTTCAGGATCTCTTCTGAACTCATCCGTCCCCATTAAACTCATATTGAGCGTATCATCGGCAGCGCCTGCAATCGGCGAATCTATGATGGTGTCGTCTGGTTTTGGGATATTGAGTGCCATGACAGCTATGGTAATTATCTTATTATTATAGCATATTTAGTAAAATTTATCAATATTATCCTATGTAAATCAAAAGGGGCATTGGGCGCATTTTTGTTTATCAAAAATGTAGAGACAATTCATGAATTGTCTCTACCGTATTCACGGCGCCCAATGCCCTGGATTATTCAAACCGTTTTGTCAGCCCTTTGATATCAAATTTCCCCACCTCTTCCACGGGGGCTGATTTTATTCCTTCACGATTGACCAGGCGACCTAAGAAATTCACTGTTTTTTTATCCTGATACAGCACACCAAGTTTCATATTCTCGTCCATGTCTCTGGCTATCTTAAGGGCTTCATCACGGGTTTTGGGGGCTGATTTCAGATGGCTGGTGCGCTGTTCATACCATTCGACCGGCGTGGCCTTGTTGTAGGTGGGGCACACCTGCATCACTTCCACAAACGCGAACCCTTTGTGCTTCAGGGCTTCTCGCAGGATGCCAGTCATATGTTTCACATCCCCGGAATACCCCCGGGCGACAAAACTGGCCCCTAAATTCAATGCGAACTCACTGCAGTTGATCGGCTCTGTGATTACCCCATCCGGTGAACCGTTCATCGGAAAACCCCTGCGGGTGGTGGCGGAAGCCTGTCCTGTAGTCAGTCCGTAATTTTCGTTATTGTGGAGAATAAAAACCATGGGGAAATCGTTCCGGACCGCGTGGACAAAATGATTCACTCCTTCACTCATCGTCCCTCCATCGCCGCCGGCCGCGATCACTTTTAGGTTCGGGTTTGCCACCGCGGCGCCCGCGGCCACCGGGAGTACTCTGCCGTGCAAGCCATGAATAGAGTAGACCGCTGTCTTTCCTACCTTATCTGAGCCATTCCCATGACAGCCAATGTCATAACAGAAAAGGACATCTTTAGGATTATAGCCTTCCAGCACCAACGCCCGCTCAACCGCGTTTTGGATGCCATAATTTCCGCAACCAGAGCACCAGGTAATCACCTCCCCTCCTTCGTAGGCTAGGTATTCGTTTTTGAGATCCGCTAATTTTTTATAATCTTCAATCAAGGATTAAGGAGTAAGGATTAAGTATATTTATTAATATAATCGAGGATGTCTTCGAGGTAGAAGCAGCGGCCGTTGTACTTTAAGTACCGGCTTTTGAATTTTAAACCTGTTGCCCCCTCGAGCATATCGGCCAGCTGG
>CAZSOH010000039.1:0-7008 GCA_964608535.1 uncultured Candidatus Peribacteria bacterium | reverse complement strand
TTAAGTGAGATTATTAGCTATTGTGATCACAAAAAAGCACGAAAAATGAAGGCAAACGAAATCTCGAGTCCGCTCGCTCGTTTTGTAAGAAATGAAAAATTATCCAGAAATAAGAATGCAGATGGACAGTACGAATACACCCAATCTTGATATTGCCCTACAGGGGATATCGCCAAAATTTAGAAAACGACTCAAAGAAACGTTTTTTGAGGTTAAGAAACGCCATCTTCAGGCTGAATATAGTAGTAATTGGGATTCCTCTGGCTTGAGCGCTGGTAAATTTTGTGAAACGGTGCTTCGATTTCTTCAGCACGAACTGACCGGGGAATATACCCCATTCGGACAACATATAAAAAACTTTCCTGACGAGTGCGGCAAGCTCCTCCAGTTGCCCAAAACAAGTGGCTTAGAATCCCTAAGGGTCATCATGCCACGTGCTTTAATTTTTATCTATACACTTCGTGGTAAGCGGGGAGTTGGTCACGTAGGTGGAGATGTAGAAGCAAATAAAATAGATATTGCGACAATTGCAAAAGTTTGCGATTGGGTTTTTTGCGAATTGATTAGAATCTATCATGGGCTTTCCCTGGAGAACGCTCAAGCATTAGTGGACAACCTATCTTTACGTGAAATACCGTTGGTGTGGGAAATTTCTGGAAAAAAGAGAATTCTCAACAAAGGACTCAATTATAAAAAAAAGGTTCTTTTATTACTTTACTCAAGCATTACTGAAAACGGTGTTTTAACAGAGGATCTTCATGATTGGAGCGAACATTCTCACTTAAGCTATTTTAAGAGAGATGTATTGAAGCCTTTGCACAAAGATAAATTAGTCGAATACGACCAATCTAACGAAATTGTTTATATTTCACCGCTTGGAATCACTGAAGCAGAAAATGTGCTTAAGGAAGAGCTAAATGAAGGATGAGGTGTAAAACTACATATAACTCTATCTATGTATACGAACTCACCCTCAAACCAATGACTCCGGCAGGTCCTGAGTGGTTTGGCCGCCGACGGGGGTGGGGTCGTTTTCTTTGATGTGTTTGCGGCAGATGGCTTCGATTTCGCGCGGGAACGGGATGGCCGGGAGGCTAATGACATCGGGAACGTACTGAGGGCCGCGGTTTTTTTGGCTGACCATTTTGCCGGTGCGCAGTTTCATCACCAGATCCCCTTTCTGGTCATTACCGCTGAGGGTGATGTCGCCGTTGAACTGTTCCCAATCGATAGAGCGGATTTTGTCTCCGCGCTGGATGACCAGGCGGGTGGACGTGCCGATGAAGTTACTGCCTTTCGCGGTGAGGCAGTAAATAGCATACCCTAGGATCCCAAAGCCGATGAGCAGGAATAAACCGATGATGAGACCCGGCATCAGCAGAGGCCCAAGGTTATCCAGGCTGGCTGTAGTGGGTACGCCATTGGATTCAAAATTCACCTCTCCTCCTGTGAATAAAGGGACGGCGAAGACAAAAACGAAAATAGACGTAAAGCCGATCCAGATAATACTGAAGATGAAGAGGCCGATGGTCTGCTTAAAGGTTTTAAGGCGGCCGGCCTGAACGGCAAAGTCTTTGGACTCCTGGCCGAGGTAGGCTTCGAGGACCTGACTGGGAATGAGATCTCCTATCATTTTGTAAGGATTAATGATTTAAAACGTTTTTCGTATTCAGCAGGGTCTGCCTCATGGCTTTGTGTCCCCTGAGATTCTATGCAGAAGGAAGCCAGCACCGTTCCGATTTTAACCCCCTCCTCCAAAGGCTTGTGATGTGAAAGCGCCTTCAAAAGCCCGGCCCGGAAGGCGTCGCCTGCGCCAGTGGGATCGACCACCTGAAGCCCGGCCACCGCAGGGCAGCTGTATTCTTCTTTGCGGCTGATTACCCGGCAGCCTTTCTCGCCCGAAGTGACGATGATATTCTCAGTTAACTCGAGTGTTTGCGCTTGGGTGAGGCCGGTTTTCTTCTTCCACCATTCCCACTCATAATCATTTACAGTGAGGGCAAAAGAAGAATGAACTGATTTAACCAGTTCATCGGCCGACAGGGCGTTAAAAGCCTGCCCGGGGTCGAAAATAAAGGGCATTTTATGCTTCTGACACGCTTTGGCGTGCTCCGCCATCGCCTCCGTGCCGTTGGGCGCGATGATCACGACTGATTTCTCTGAAAGGATGAGCGGGTGTTCGTGCGCCCGGAACATCGCGCCACCGTGGAAGGCGGTGATCTGATTGTCGGCGAGGTCGGTGGTCACAAAGGCCTGGGCGGTCTTTTCATCTTCCAGAATTTTGATGTCGCCGGTTGGCAGGCCGAGGTTTTTGAGCTTGGTTTCGTACCGCCCAAAATCATTGCCGGCTGTGGCGTAGATTTTAGGCTTTTCTCCTAAAAGCGCCAGATTGTAGGCGATATTGCCGGCCGTTCCCCCAAAATCGATACTGAGCTTATCGATGTTGAAGGCCACGTTCAGCATATGCACCTTATCCGGCATAATGTGGTTCTGGAATTTATCCGGAAAAGTCATGATGTGATCGTAAGCAAGCGATCCTGTGACAACGATAGGCAGCTTTATCATAATAAAAACTTATTTAACACTTGATCAGAAGTAGTATAAAATAGATTAAAACGAAAACAAATGACTTCAGAAGTAAAAGACATCGTTATCCCCTCTATTGCTTTCTTCATCACGTTCTACATGACGTTCAATCTGGTAGAGCTTTTGATCATCCTGCTTCTGAACCGCTTAATTTACCGGAACTGGACTTTTTTTGTGGATAAGGTGATGTACGTGAAAGTGTTCTACGGTAAACGAGTCCGCCGCCTTGCCCTGACTTTTATGGCGGTTTTTGTGATTTTGATCATTCAGTTTACCGCGATCGCCGATATTATCATTCACTCCGGGATAGAGATTAAAGTGATGGCAATGGTTATGTTTTTTGCCATGCTGATTATCTATGTTCTTACTACCCGAAAAGTGCCGATTCTCCATTTGATGAAACAGGTCCATACCCATCTGTTCATTTATATTTCGATTATTGTTTATGTGCTCGTGATTTCTCTGGTGAACCAGTATTACAACGAGTATCAGTATTTTGTGAATACAACACTTGTTGCTCCTGTTACCCACAACAGCGCTCAGTACATGGAAAATAAAAAGCGCAATAAGCTGCTTCAGGAATTCCGCAGTAAGATTGAACAGCAATTGTGTGACCGGGTTGATTATACCAATTCAGACGATGACGTGGTCCGGAGTTTTATTTACATAGCCACCCATCAGGACTTAAAGCTCACCGATAAGCCGATCAGCCGCTCAAATCCCAGCGCCTACCTGACAGGGAGGCTCTGTAAAAGTAAAACTGCCAACTTTCTGCTTAATGACTATGGGCAATGGTATTGGGTGGTTGAGGAAAAAGAAGCGACGGGGGCTTAAATGGACTGTCACTCTGAACTCTCTTTTGTCATTCCTGACCTTCACTGTCATTCCTGCGAAAGCAGGAATCTCACTAAGTAATCTTGGCATAGATTCCTGCTTTCGCAGGAATGACAGTCAGGGGGCTTGTCAAACCTTCAATTACACCGTAAAATACCATTACTCTAAACGCGTTTTATGCCTGTTTACCTTGTTCGGGACGAACTGATACCACTGGCAAAAAAAATTGTGCTTCAGTGCGCGAAGGAAAAGGAACTGGATGAAAAAAAGCTGAAACTCATCCGCAACCAGCTCACCCGTGACCACGGCGGTATCTTACCCAAAAATCTGGAGCTGATTTCCGCTTACCGCCAGCTAAAGGCGGAGGGAAAGATCAAGGCCTCACCCGGGCTTTTAAAGGTGATCCAGAAGCGGAAGGTGCGGACTCTTTCGGGCATCGCTAATATTACAGTTCTGACTAAAGATCTGGGCTGTCCCGGCCAGTGCATTTACTGCCCGACGGAAAAAGGAATGCCCAAGAGCTATCTGAGCAACGAACCGGCGATGATGCGGGCGGTGCGGAATGAATTTGATGCCTACAAGCAAGTCAAAACCCGCCTGAACGGCCTGGTCGCCCAGGGGCATGATGTGTCTAAAATTGATATCCGGACGGCCGGCGGAACGTGGGGAGCGGTGCCGGAATGGTACCGGCAGCGATTCCTGAAAGGGATTTATCTGGCGCTGAATGAAGGACCGGGCCCTCTTACCGAGAATTATGAATTAAGAATTAAGAATTATGAATTAGATAAATTCATAAAAGAGAATGAGACGGCTAAATGCCGGTGTGTTGGCTTGTGGGTCGAGACGAGGCCGGACTGGGTGGATGAGGAGGAGCTCAAAAAACTGAGGTCATACGGGGTGACGGGAATTGAACTGGGAATCCAGACAACAGACGATAAAGTAAATGGGTACTGCAAGCGGGGGCATGGCCTGGCGGAGTCTGTGAAAGCGACCCAGCTGTGTCTGGATGCGGGCTTAAAAGTCTGCCATCACCTGATGCCCAATCTGCCCACCGCAACGATGGAATCTGATTTAAAATCGGGGCGGGATTTATTTGAGAACCCGGGCCTTAGGCCGGATTACCTGAAGATCTATCCAACGATGGTGACGCCGTTTACCACGCTTTCTGAAATGGTCAAAGAAGACCCATCTATCCACACAGCCTACACGGATGAAGAGCTGATGGACCTGATCGCGGAAATCAAAAAAGGAGTGCCTGAGTACTGCCGGATTATCCGGGTGATCCGTGATATCCCCGCGGAAAGCATCGAGGCGGGCACTAAAAAATCGAACCTCCGGCAGATCATGCAGCGGAAAGGAGTGGAGTGCAGGTGTGTGAGGTGCAGAGAAATACAGGACGACCCCATTAGGAATTATGAATTAGGAATTATGAATTATGAATCGGGTGATGCGACTGAGCATTTTATCTCGGTTGATGAAACTAAACTTGATAAGCTGATCGGACTTTGCCGGCTGAGGCTCCCGACGACCAAACCGATTTTTCCTGAACTCGAGGGGGCAGCACTGGTGCGCGAACTGCATGTGTACGGCCGCAAACAAGGGCTGGAGGATGAAGGGGTGAAATCAAAATCCCAGCATCAGGGCTTTGGGCGGAGGCTGATGGAAAAGGCGGAGGAAATTGCCAAAGAAAACGGGTGCTCCAAAATCGCCGTCATTTCCGCGGTGGGGACGAGAGAGTATTACCGGAAGCTGGGGTATGAGCTGGAGGGGACGTATATGACTAAATCATTCTAACCTTTAGGTTTTAGCTTTCAGATGACCCGCCAAGGTCCACATCCTTAATTGGTGGCGCGACGCGGTCTTTTAAGAGGCTGTAAGTGAAGACCCAGACGGCCGTGGAGAAAACTTCGAAGAGCCCCATCAGATAAGACGCGGTCAGGAGAACGGCTAAACCAAAAATGGCGGCAATAATGAAGCCGATTATGTGGAGGAATTTGGTGGCGAAATAGCTGGTAATCGCAACCACACCCATCGGAATGAACAGGATCAAAACCACATTTAGTATAACGCGTGCCCCGATCAATAATATGAGGATGAAGATGAGGATGGTTTTCCGTAAATTGGCGATCACCAGAATCGTGCTTTCCATAATGGATTTAATCAGCCCCTCGCCCTCAAGGACAATAAAATATTCGGAGTAGGTAAAAAGGAAACTGGCAATCAAACCTACGATCATAATAAAGAGCAGAAAAGGAAGAATGACAAAAAACACTTTCTCCCCCCACCACCTCAGAATAAAAGAAGATTCAGTCAACACGGTCATAATGCCGAAAGAACCCGTGATGATCCCAAATTCAAACATCGGGAAAAAATGCCTGACCCCCACCTCACCGGATCCGGTAATGGGCTGATAATTTTTAATCTGTTTAAGCGCGTGGATCAAGGCCCCCTTAAAGATAGGGGAGAGCAGGGTTTTTCCCAAAAAAACCAGTATGCCGATGATCAGCAAAGTGATGGCTAGCTTTGGATGTGAAGATACCAGACTCCAGGCTAACCGGATATCTTTGGTCAGGGCGAAGCCTTCCTGTTCCGCGAAAAGCTGTGAATGCTTGAAGGCATTGTACTGATAGGCGAGATAGGCGCTGCTGATAATGGTGCTAAAGAAAGCGGGTACCGCTCCGTACCAGATGAGTTTCTTGAGGTGAACTTGGGTCACTTGCCATGCTTTTCTGACCACATCACGAACATTCATAGCCGTGTATTATATCGCGACTATTTTAGCACAAATTAGGATTAAGGAGTAAGAATTATGGATTAAGTTTTATTTCCATTTAACCAATTTTACAGCTTAATTCTTATTTCTGAATCCTTAATTCTTAAACATTAGTAAAGGGCGCCTAACACTTGAGCACATGGAGTCCAAATTACTTATACGGACTGTCAGAGGTGGTGTTGACGCCCTAACGACACGCGAACCAAGGGCTTTTCCCTCGCGTTAACGGAGGATCAGCCACTGAAGGAACGGGTCGGCCCGTGAACTATTCGCTATCGCTCAAGTTCACGATTCCTCCCTACGTTTCCAAAGTTTTTCAGTGTTTTTATTCCGTTACTGAATCACGGTTATTTCCCATCGAAATGGAAAATAGTTTTTGTTTTTTGTTTTTGTTCCCTGTTTTTAGGGAAAAATTTTGTTTTTTGTTTTTGGCCTACTATCCCCCGATATAATCAGGAGAGAGGCTACTTTCCACCGCGCTCAGGCTCTAGCCTGCCTGTCGGCAGACAGGGCAAACGGGCGGAGGGTGAGAAAGTAGGGAGAACGAAACTTAATTGCTATTTTCTGTTTCGCTATTCACTAATTAGGCTTCGTATTACCTACTTTCAGGTGGTGATGTAAAGGATCGACGTATCATAATATTATAGCATAGATAACATGCAGGGTCAACGATATTGATTGATGACTTAATGAACGAAATGCTATAGTGCTGACGTTTATCTCATATTGCTATCAAATGGCTTTCAAATTGCAACTGACAGCCATATGAAAGCGCGATACTCCGCCAATGGCGGAGGAGAGCATGATAGCTATTT
>CAZSOH010000038.1:0-7122 GCA_964608535.1 uncultured Candidatus Peribacteria bacterium | reverse complement strand
CCAAAGAAATGGAATTTAAAGCCGGATACGTAAGGGTACGCACCCCTCATCTCACCAAAGGAAAGCTTTACGAAATGTCCGGGCATCTGCCGCTGTACGCCGAGAGTATGTATCCGCCCATGAAAATGGACGGCGAAGATGAATACTACGTCAAACCCATGAACTGCCCGCATCATCATATGTGCTACAAAGCCACTCCCAAAAGTTACCGCGACCTTCCGCTCCGCTTCGCGGAATACGGAACGTGCTACCGGTACGAAGACAGCGGAGCTCTGTTCGGCTTGATGCGCGTCCGCAGCCTTCAGATGAACGACGCCCACATTTACTGCACCGAAGCGCAGTTCGAGGAAGAATTCCTGGCGGTCACGAAGATGTATCTGGATTACTTTAAGCTGTTCGACATCAAAAAATTCGTCATGCGCCTTTCCCTCCACAATCCCGAAAAACTGGGCGAGAAGTACGTGGACGAGCCGGAGCTCTGGAAGAAAGGGGAAGCCATGGTGCGGAAAGTTATGAAAAAGTCGGGCGTGGAGTTTGTGGAAGTGGAAGATGAGGCCGCGTTTTACGGGCCAAAGATCGACATCGAAGTATGGAGCGCTATCGGCCGTGAATTCACTCTCGCCACCAATCAGGTCGACTTTGCTGTCCCGAAACGGATGGGTTTAAAGTACATCGACGAAAAAGGCGAAGAGCAAGTGCCTCTCTGTATCCACCGTGCCCCCTTAAGCACCCACGAACGGTTTATCGGCTTTCTGATTGAGCATTTTGGCGGGGTTTTTCCCGCGTGGCTCGCGCCGGTTCAGGTCGCCCTTCTGCCCGTGGCAGACGCTCACGAAAAATACGCGAAGGACATCGAAAAGAAATTGTTTGAAGCAGGCGTGAGGGCCGAATTTCTCTCCTCGGATGAAACGCTCGGAAAGCGCATCCGTCACGCCGAAAAACAGCGGATTCCGTACATGCTGGTCCTGGGCGATAAGGAAAAAGGAGATCAGGCCGTGTCCGTCCGCGACTACAAGACCAAGGAACAGCACACGCTTAAGTTCGACACTTTCCTGTCCAGACTCACGAAGGAAATTGAAGAAAGGCAATAGATCTCGGCTTCGCGACTGCGGTTCGCTACGCTCACGACTTCAAATTGACTGACGCAACAAAAACAGTCCATTGGAAGTCGTGAGTGAGCTTTTAACGAACGAACCGCAGTCGCTCAATCCGGCGGATGCCGGGAAGAGTCGAAATTTATCAGAAATAAAGATCAAGCATCGCCTTCGCGGACGCCAGAAGCTCCCGTTTCTTGAATTCAAACATTTTTGAATAGGTTCGGCGGTCGCTGGCATAGCCAACCGCGTCCACACCAAAATGGGTCGCGATGTATAAAGCTCGCGGCAAATGATAGGCCTGGGTCACGATGACCATCTCATCAATCTGATTATTATTCTCAATCGAATGGTAAGTGTTGATGCCTTTCGGGTCTTCGATCAGGTCATTTTCTTCCACGCCGTTTTCCATCGCGTATTTCACCATCCCCCTCACTTCATTCTCCGCCCCGGACATAATGATCTTTGCGATTTTATCCGCTTCATACAGCTCTATGGCGGCATCCACCCGGTCCTGCAGGATGTCAGAAAGCCGGCTGGGGTAAGCCGCCGCTCCCAAAACCAATGCTACATTCCGCTCCGGCAGTTTTTCAAGGTCGGCATAAATCAAATCCTTCGTCCGCTGCTGAATCACCACGCTGGAGGCCAAGGGAATCGAAAAAACCAGCATCAGAGCAGTTCCGGCCGTCGCGAAACCCTTTTTACATGACAGAAGTTTTTTCATAAAAATTATTTAATTGATTGTTTTATCCACCAGCCCTTAAAAACACTTAAAGTACTCATCGAGATAAGATAGGCAGCCGATGGAACCAGTGCGCTGATATAAGGTTTTTCAAAATCCAGGACAAGCATAAAAACCACTATTACGAAGTAAGTCAGGAGGGCTATCAGCACTTTTCTAAGCCAGCTCACCTCCCACGCCTTATCCGCCTCTACTCTTTTGTTGCGTTTTTTGATCGCATCAATTTCTTTTTGAATTTTTGTTAATTGATTGTCCATTTTATATATTGATGGTGCCCGAGGAGAGAATCGAACTCTCACTCCCGAAGGAACACGATTTTGAGTCGTGCGCGTCTACCAATTCCGCCACTCGGGCAAAGCTCAAATTCAGAATAATTTTCTTCGCAAATTTCACTGAATTTGTTCTCCGCTTCGTCTTTTCCATGATGTCAAAGAGCTCCGCTCCGAAACGCTTTGCTCGCGAGTACCTCACTCGGGCTAAGCCACTTTACTTTCGAGTGATTCACTCGCGCAAAGCACGCAAATAAGTCTAATTTTTTAGACACAAAAAGTCAATTAAAGATAGACACCTTTTATGGTATTTTAAAGTCAGTAAAATTAACAAAATACTATGTTCAAAAAGAAAAACTCATATTCCCTAAAACCCACCAAAACCTTTTTCAGTATGCTTCTAATCGCCATCGCGGTTATTCTAATCTGGAGAGGGGTATGGAACCTGCTGGATGAATACCTTTTACCGGATAACTTCATCGCCAGCAATGTACTTGGCATCGCCATCGGGCTTCTTATTCTCTATCTTCCGGACCGGGACATCAAAGAGCTGATTTAGGCGGCCTGCGCGATAGCCCTCAGGTGAGCTTCAAGTTCTTCGTCTCCGGGATTTAAACTGTCGATTTTTTCCAGGGCGGCGCGTAGACGTTCGGCCCGGGCCAGCAATTGTTTAAAAGTCTTGTCCAAAGCAGGATTTTCGTTCGCAAGAGGGCTGTTGAGAAAGGATGAACAGTATCTTAAATCATCGGCAAGGGCGTTCCGGACGCGCCGGATAAGAGCCACATTGTCATTGATCGGAATAGAATCCAGCCCCTCAGTATCAGGCAGACTTGGAATATCATCGGCAGGTTGGCGAAGCGTATTTGTTTTAGGCATGGGAGGAGGGTTATTTACACTCCCATATTATCATTTCCGGCATTGTTGTGAAGCAGAAATCACAATCTAATTATTCTCAGGCGGAATTGACCGGATGTAGCCGTCAGCTGGAACCAGCTTCACATCAATGCCTTCAATGGTGACCAGCACGTTGATGCAGAACAGGTTATCAAGCAGATGAAGCATTTCATCAGGCCGATGCGTATGAACCAATTGACCCAGTTTTTCTCTTACACATTTCAGGCATTTCACTTTAAGCTCCCCGTTCTCGTATTCATCAAGGGAGCATTGATCTCCGCGGATCATATCGCATAAATGAATGCGGCCTTCTTCATAAAACTCATCCAGAAGATGCTTGACGTCGATACAGTCGAAGGGAAAAACATCCTTCACCGCCTCACGTTTCTTTTCAGCCAAAGCGCGAGTGGCATCATCGAGTGTTTTCAGATCAAGATTTGGGTCTGTCAAATCAACATAGGCGAAAGGGTGCGAGTCAGGTTTGTTCATACGATTATGTAAAAAGCAGCGACATTATAGTCAAAGTTTTGAAAATGTAAAATAAAAACCCGCCCCGGTTTATAATTGAGAAACAGGTACAGGAGAGGCGGGTTTTTAAGTGGGGCTATTGGTTTTGGCTTAGCCGCAGCCACAGCCACCCTTTTTGTATGTATCAGTCATTTGAATAAGGGTTAATAAAATAAGGCAGTTTTAGCTTAACCCGCCCTAAAAAACCTGTCGGTAACCCATGCTACACAAAAAAGAGCGCTACTTCAGGCCATGCTCTTTAAAGCACTGAACGTAATCGTGATCCGATTTACTGATGTGATCGACAATCCAGTCCATCAAAAACGCGAGTGTGTCTGCCGGAACTGAACCATGCCCCTTCGATAATTCACCCTTCAGGAAAAGGACTTTCTCGGTAAAAAACTGATGCTGGCTAATATGCTCATCGGTGTGCTCATATCCGAATTTACGGAAAAATTCCTCTTCCGTATTAAAGTGCACATGCGCGTATTCAGAAAGGTCATCAAGGATACTCATAATCACCCCCTGATCATCGCCTTTATCCATAGCTTTGCAGAGCCGGTTGGTGATATCGAGCAGTTTTTTATGCTGATTATCGATGATGTCGATCCCGATGCGCAGGTTATCATTCCAGTTGACACAATTCATAACAAATTGATGAAAGGATAACCTCATTGTATCACTGCAAAGCGGATTGAAAAACCGTTAATTCAGTTCCGATTTCGGCGTCATCTCTGCAGCTTCATTTTCCCCCCCTTCTTCATCAAATTCTTCTTCATCAAGAATGCAGCTGACTTCGCCAAAAGGATGGATGAAGATACGGAGGCTGGTTCTGAATTGCTGCAGGGTGACGTTATCGCAAACAGCGCTCACTTCAATAGAATCAATGGCATCCAGCAGTTCCCTGATTTCTGATGCGTTTTTTGAAATGAATAAGTTATGAAGGGCGATATCGATTTTGCTGTAAATAATATTTTTGGCATTCGGGTCAATATATTTAAGCTCATCAGTAAAACTGCCGGTATCAGCGTTTCTCAGGATAATTCCGCCCTCGGCATCCAAATCTTCAATATAACCCATCACATCAATTGGCTCAAGGGGTCCGTTTAGGACACCATCGACATAAACCCTTGCAGAAATTTGAACGTCCAGAGAGCGGCTCATGACTTCGCGGTAGTCCGGTGCCTCAAAAACCACTTCTAAGTCGTCATTCTCAAAATCATCTGATGACATACAGGTATGGGTTAATTAGGTTAGGCAGTATTATAACATAAGGCATGGAAGATGCCTAGCCACCCATCCTCTTAATTTCCAGAATGACTGGCTCATCCATGGTCTGCATCTCAAAACCATCTGTATTAGAACAGCTGTTGTGCAGGCAGGAATTGAGGAATTCGATTTTGGCGCCGCTCCCCGTCATATCAAAGATCCGCCCCTTAAAAGCCTTTTCCCTGGTCATCACCGGAAGTTCAGTCTGAGAAGCGGCAGCGGTGTAAGCAAAACAGTTCACACTAACGGGCGGGACTTCCTGATAAGGCCCTTCCGGGTGCGGGTAGCCCATGGTTACGTCCACATCAAACTGCCCCTTCTCATCAACGTTTTCAGGTGAGAGGTCAAAAGAAAGAACCCCAACATCCCGGTTCACCCAGCCGGCAGGCACATCAACTGTGCCGGGCTGGACAATACAATCCATCTTGAAAGCATCCCGGACCTGTTTGTATTCGTAGCTGACTTCCCATTTGGTTTGATAAGCGTATTTAGCGCTTTTGGCCGCCTTTTCGGCGGGGTCGCCTTCGGAGGCAATGGTGATGGGGGAATTCACATCCACAATCGTCGGTGACCGGGCGTCACCGTAAGGGAGGTGAAGTACCGTGTCAGCCTCATCTTTCTGGTCAATCCGGTAGCAGGTGTCCTCACTGGTTTCAACTTCGATTTCGCTCTCCTCAATCCATTGTTTTTTATTGCTGTTGCTGAAAATCAGGAATATTTCATCAATATTCTCTTCCGGGACGTCGATACAGAATTTTCGCTCTTTTTTGTCCGTCCAGTCTTCAATGCGGGCTTTGCCGCCTCCGCGAAGGCGGATAGCGGCTTTGATGGAAGCTCCTTCATTCTTAGTAAACTGCTCCAGATTTTTGAAGGTGATCTGCTTGATATTTTTTTTGAGCGTGTGATTCAGAGCCGACAGGATCGAGGCTGACAGAGGATTCAGGAAATCAACTTTGATTTTTTGGTTTCCCGATTTGATTTTGATATATCTGAACTCCCCATTCCCGGGGGCGGCAGAGGTCATCTTTGGGAAATAAGGAATGTCTTTGTAAAAAACAGCGGGAGTCTGGTTCAAATTCCAAAGCGTAAATTCTTTCCACTGTTTTTTAAAGCCTCCTTCCAGAAGTCCGTCGATCGTATCCAGGCAGGAATCTTCGCCGCAATGCTTCCACGACTGGTGGATGATGTCATCCCCAAGATTCTGGGACATAAAATAAGCGAAAATATAAGAGCTGTACTGGTGATTCTTAGGAGGGAGTTCATCATACAGTGGGGTTCCTGGATAAGCGAAGTAAAACGGTATCCAGGCATGTTCAGTATTAGTAGAAGGATAAGCAAAATCTTCCGCCCAGGACGCGGTGGCTTCTGCCCACCACGCGTCTGAATTTTTATAAGGGAAGAGGAATTGGAACGAATGGAAAATCTCATGGGCCACAGTAGCCTTCATAATATTGGGTTTCGAGGTGCCGAACCCGCTATCGATAAAAATATGCGAAGCAGTGACTCCGGACCCCTCCGGCCGGCAGAGCCCGTACGCGTCCAGCGGGATGATATAAATATCCAGTTTCCCGTCTCCGCCCAGCGTGCCGTCTTCCAGAAGCTTTTTTTCCATCAGCTCTTCAAACCCTTCCATAATATTATCATTGTCCAGGAAGCCCTTAATCTGCTCAGCCATTTTTTTGGTCACGGCAGCGGACACATTCACTACTTTCGTCCCCAGGACTTCTTTCGCCCTAATATCCTTTGCCAGATACCAGATTTTAACTTTGTTGTCCTTTGAAACCAAAAAATCCTTGTAAAAAGAGCCCTTCGGGCGGGAGGCCGCGAAGGCTTTGGGGAAGAGCCCGGCTTCCTCAGACGGGGCATCGGTATAAAGCAGTTCAAGCCAGTTTCCTTCTTCATCCGGACGCTTTGTAAAAGGTTCAAGTTCAGCTTTTGTTTCCTCTGGGAGACTATCCCATTTCTCCATCAGCTCCCGAAGCGCGCCGCCGTCCTCGTAATCTCTTTTTTCTGCGATGAAAGCTTCCGGCAGGCGGCTGTCGCCATAAATCGAAAATATTTTATATTTAAGGGCGGTTGTTTCGTCCAGCTCACCGGCCTCAAGCGCCTTGTCGATCAGTTCAGTAGCCGTTGGACCTTCAGCATTCATCGCTTCATGGAATTCAAGCACGTCATCCGCGTAATCAGATCCATCTGGCTTAAAAATCAGGGCAATAATGAGCAGAACCACAGCTGCGATTAAAAAGTAAGAGAACTTTTTCTTCTTGTTCATAAGGGAAAATTAAGGGACTTTAGTATACTTTATGTTGGACAGAGTCACCAGAGATCTTTTGGTTCACAAGCTATT
>CAZSOH010000037.1:0-7164 GCA_964608535.1 uncultured Candidatus Peribacteria bacterium | reverse complement strand
ATATAATTAAATTAAATAAACATTGACAGACTTAATCATTTTATAATAGATTTGCTTTAGTTGATAAAAAATTAAACAAATATAATTAAATTAAAATAAATTTAATTAAACTAAATAAAACAAAAATAAATTAAATCAGTGGATGAAAAAATATACACCACCGAGCAAGTGGCGGAACTGCTTCAGATCCACCCCTTAACCGTCCTCAATTATATCAAGCAGGGAAAGCTGAAAGGGATAAAACTGGGACGAATCTACCGCATTCGGGAAAGCGCCCTCCAACGATTTCTGGATCAGGAATCGACCTAAAACTCAAAACAAAAATAAATTTTTGTTTTAAATGTCGGGCGTGAAACCAAAAACAAAAATAATCCCTCATTCTGTAACCACTTGTGTTTTAGGATGAGGGATTTTTTATTTGCAGGCTGGTACTTCCACATTTTTGTTCTTGCACTGCTTTTTGATAACCGCATTGATTTTTTCACAAAATGTTTTCAGATTTTCAGGGGTGGTTTTTGAAGAGAATGCATCTTCGATAATGCCATTGGTCTCGAACATAATCTTATCAATTTCTTTAAGACTGTTCTGGGCGACATTGTTGAAGCTGAGGTTAAATTTGATGGCGGACTCCATCTGTTTAAGGGTTTTGTCGCGGGCGTTATAGGCCTTAGTGTAATCATTGGCATAGGTTGATACGTCTTCCAGCTTTTCAAATTCTTTTTGCCCTTTAGCTAACTCGGACACTCCTTTGTAGGTATTAACAAACACCAATTCAGCAAAGTTTTTTGCGTATCCCCATTCGGTTTTAAAGTCCGCAGCCAGGCCCGAAACCCCCGGACCATTGAAGAGGCTACGAGGGTTCGCCCCCTGTTTGCCGCCGATAGTAAGGGTGAGCTGATTGGCCTTGATCCATTCCTGGGCGCGCTGAATTGCCCGTTTTTTAGCTATTTTTGCCAGCACTCCAAAATTGCCCAGCTGAAGTGATTGTCCGCCCAGGTTTTCAAAGCTTTTAAGGGCGCGGGTTAAGTCTTGCCAGGCCTGAGTGAAATCACCATAAGGGCAATTGACATAAAAATTCTGGCTGTCAGGAAACCATAGTTTTTTGTCTTTGGATGATGATTTCAGAAGTTCAATGATTGATTCCAAATTCTGAAAATCGTTCCATAAAATACTGGCGTCTTCGGTATTACTGAGAATAGAGGCTTTCATGACTTCGTTGAGCACCTGTTCCTGAAGCGCCTGAGCTTCCCAGATGTCATCGCGGAGACAATTGGATATCGAGCCTTTAGAGCTGTCGCCAAGCCATGACTTCACCAGCAGCGATATCCCATCCCAGAAGGAGTCGGTCAGCGCGTTGGTGGCCATTTCTTTTACCGCGGAAGTAAAAACGCCCTGATAGCCGGCGTTGAGCGCCTGATTCTTTTTTTCCGCTTTTTGGGCCACATTCCACCAGGTTCCAATTCCATTTTTCTGCTGTGAGGACTGGATGTGCTGACGCATGTCGGAAACTTCCCCATTAATTACAGGGGAATAAAAGGCGCGCGCTGCTCCCGCCTGACTGAAGATCAGGATTAGGGTAATCATTAGCCCGGCGATTTTACGCTTTAGAATGAACATTCTGCTTTTTGGTGAAAAGTGGCGGCTAATGCAAGCTGTACATATTTTTCCTGGATTCGTTTGAAGCTGTCTTTCAGCTCCCGGAGTTTATTGACGAGGCCCGCGTGTACGACCTGGTCGGCGCTGGCATCTGCGGTCATGGAATAGTTTCTGAGCGCTTCACTCTTTTCTGTTTTTTCTTTCTCTTTGCTGAACTGATAACGGCTGTGAATTTGTCCAAACTGAACGGTATCCACCGCAGTTGGATTTGCCTGTTCCTTGTTCGGATCCAGTTTCTTTGTCGTTTTCTGATTTAATTCTTTAACGTATTTATCTATGCCTTCTTTCTGGCTTTTACTGGCAAATTCCGGAGACTTAATGGCGTTAAGCCCTCGCTGAACCAGAACGTTCAGATCGAAGGAGACCGAAGGTCCCCAGCGGTTACTTGTGCCCCAGGACTGCATACTGTTCTGGAGGGGGGCGACATTTTTTTCGAGCAGTTTTTCCATCACATCGTTCATGGCCTGAATGTGGCAGTCGATACATCCTTCAACGACAGAATACGGTGATTCGGGACGATTGATTTTCTTGAATTCAACGCAAACGGAAGCCTCAATCGCCTCAGCTGCTTTCTTCTTCGCCGGATCATTCCGATAATTATCGCCGAATAGTTTTTTTCTGACCTTTTCAAAATCAGGTGTGCAGAACTCATGCGGAATGCAACGGCCTGCCGACTGACCAAAGAGACTAACCTCAGTATATTTTGAGCCAGGCGGGCATTGGCCTTTGTTACTTTTGGGGAAGTTTTTGAGGATGCCGCCAACGAACGGCCCCGGGTAATTTGGATCCTGTTTGATAACAATATTTTTATCGGTTGATTTTTTGACCGCTTTTGAGCCGGGCGGACAGTTGATAGGCGGTTCGCTGCTTCCCCCTCCTCCATCTGACGCTCCGGGCTTATTGCCTGTCTCAGCCTGACTTTTGGGTACAAATGGCTTCAGGGTAACTGCCTCATTGTCCTGACAGGAAAGAGAGGTAACATCCTCTTTTTTGCAGGCTTCGCTGCAGCCATCCCCCGCCCTCACATTTCCATCATCACATTCTTCGTCGCCTTCTTTTTTCCCGTCTCCGCACCCTGCCGGCACGTCGCCTGGCTTTGGGACAATACCGTTATCGACCAACTCTTTTCCCTTATCAATCGGTTCACATTCATACTGGTCAATACCCGGCCCTGCGGATGCTGAACTGTCAGGAGGCTGATTTGTGCCTGCTCCCGATGCTGGGCCGGTTGGAGTCTGACCGGGCGTAATACCATTATCCCCTTCTGCTGTGCCGCCATCAGATGAATCTTTCGGCCACACATAAACATTATCTTTCCAGACCGCCTGACTGCCGAACATGATGATTTCGATGAGGTTGAGGTCGACGATCAGATCGAAAGGAGCATTGCTGAGTGTCCCATCGGCCCACATTTCCGCGAATTTGAATTGCTGTTTTAAGGACTCTTTGGTTTGATAGGTTATCCTTTCACGGTCATATGATGTTTTCACCCGACGGTACAATTCACTGGAAGTCGCTCCGGCATCCCCACTGTCATCTATTTTTGGATTTTCCAGAATATCCTTTATCGTCGCTTCATTCATATTCGGCGTTTCGACTTTAAACTGTTCTGCCAGTATTTTATAAATATCATCATCCGTATCTTTTGCGATGTTACAGTAAACTTCTTCATACAAATTATATTCGGGATTGCTCCGGCCTAATTTGGCAGAAAAGTTACAGTAACTTTCCACGTCCAGGCGGCTGCAGCTGAAGTTATTTTCGTACAGGCTGTCGCTGCAGCTGGTATTGGGCTGATTGGAGGATTGCGCCATCGCCTGACCTGTGAAGGACAAGGTGAGGGTGAGAAGCCCGATGATGAATAAATATGTTTTTCTCATACTTGAGACTCGCACTTGAGACTATTTATGCATACTGGCGTCCTGGATGACGGACGGTAGGGTGGTAATGACTTTCCTGAGGTTGCTGAATAGTTTGCGGTACGCTTCCAGATTTTTCATCATGCATTGAAAGTGGACGTGCATAATAAAGTTCCGCCTCATTTCTTTAAGGGCAATAAAAGCGCCGTCTAACGCGACAATGGCATTCTGTAATTCATTATTCATGATCAGTTTTAGCCTTTCCACCCTTGCGGACACGCTTGCCAGAGCGTCATTTTCAGTCGGATCAATGTCGGGGTTTGATTCAAGCTGATCAATGATGTACTGAACGAAATCAGAATACTGATTGTAAGCGGCTAAGAGGTCGGGTACGAGTTTTGAAGGGTCACTCGCATTCATAACCTCATTCCGCTTTTCATCATCCAGACAGGCTTTATCCGGCTCATTCAGCTCTGCCAGCACTTGCCTGGTAAGCGACGGCAAATCGTCTTTTTTTAAATTTGTGCCGATTCCCGCGGCGCTGCCCAGTATAGCGATGGTGGAGGCATCAAAAACACATTTCACAGTGTCGTGATACATCGTCCTGGCTTTTTCGAAGGCGATCCGGTATTTGAGGTTATTGGAGTCTCCGTCATCTTTCTGAAGTGTCTTGGTCAGATCTTCTTTTGCCTGTTTGGTCAGGTATTTTTCCAGATCTTCGAGCTTGCACACCTTCAAAGTATCGGCTGACGCCTGTAATGGCCAAACTGTCACCGTGAGGGTGGCGAGGAAGATGAGACTAATGGTGGCAGAGATGAGTTTTTTAATCATAGGTAACAATTGAACTAATCACATTTGGCGGCGAGGCAGGGGAGCTTTTGGTCGAAGCGGGACATATGACCCGACAAGACGTTGATATGGGCTTCCATCCCCTGCATTTTAAGCAGTATGCTGTTGAGTTTTTCCTGAAGAATTCGGCTTTTTTGGCCGGCACTTTTGGTTTTAAGCGCCGATTCCAAGCCGATAAAAGCGCTTGAATTCTGTTTCACCTTCTTTACCAGATCGGCATCCAGAATGCCTATTTTGTGCTCTTGTTTACTGTCGGAATCGGCTGTGGAAAGCGTGCTCGGATCAGCGAATTCCGCCTGAATCAGCGCCTGACACTGGTCGTATTGGGTCTGAGCCAGTGCAATTGGAGTCGTGGTGCCGGCATCCACTTTACAATGAGGCATGAATTTGAGTTTTGTTCCGGGTATCTGGACATCTTCCGCCTTGGCGCAGCCGGGCTGTGTCTTTAAGAACGCACCGAAATTGGCTTCGCTTCCATCCTGATTTTTTAGGGATTTTTCATCCGCGTTGGCGCTGTATAAAACCGCCTGACAGAGATATCCCAGCCAGCAGCGATAGGTGCGCATGCTTTCGTAAGCCTCATCCACCATGTCGCTGGCGGGCTTTTCCTGAGCCGTCAGGGCGGACAGATTCGCGTTCCAGGCATTTCTCATTCGCACCAGTTCATTGGCGGTCGACTGGAGACACTGTGGGGGGTTGTCCCCTTCGATTTTCGGATATGGAATATTCTCGGCGGACTGAGTGGTTTGACGGAAGCCAATCCAGATAATCGTGATGAGAAGAGCGGTGATGATAGGTAATATTTTTTTCATATTTTGATCCATGTTGTGGCTCATCGCTACGCTTTGGTGCTCATATTGGGGTCAGCTAGACCTCCCCCATTTGAGCACCGATTTGAGCCGCTATTTGAAAGTTATTTCGTTGCTTTGGCTGTAAACGGTTTCATGCGTGTCTACATCGGTGATTGCCGTCATGATAATATCCCCTTCCACAAAGTCATTTTCGTAATCCAGAAAGTAACAAAGCGGGCCGCGATTGACGTAGACACCGGGCTTTTGACTGTAATATTCAGGGGCTTTCTTTTGCGCTTTTTGTTCTTCGGTTTCTTCTTTTTCCCGCACCGCGTCATTGAGTTCCGGGCAACCGTCTGTGTCGTGATAGGCATCCAGATCCTCTGGTATTTTAGGGCATTCATCAATGTATAAACAAGCGTCCCCTACCCCATTTCCATCGGAATCCTTCTGGTCAGAATTCTCGGCAAAGACACAATTATCTTCACTTTCTCTGAGCTTATTCAGGTCGACGTAACCTTCATCATCAAAGATGCCTAAAGCATTCTTAACTCCATCGTTATCGATGTCGTCATCACAAACATCAAAGATGCCATCGAGGTCGGTGTCGGTTTTATTGGGGTTATTGGCGTAAGGGCAAGTTGCGATATCGGGATGGTTTGGATCTGTACCGCTCAGGTATTCCTGCAGGTTAGTGAAATCGTCTTCGTCGTTATCGAGTAAGGCGTCGCCCGAGAAAAGCGGATCGAGATTGTTTTCTGCCTCCCACCAATCCGGCATGCCGTCTTTGTCTGAGTCGACCTCCCGACAGTTCTGAAGATCAAGAACGCCGCTCGCCATAAAGGCAAATTCACCGCGGGTAATCTCTTCGTCGGGGAAGACAAAACCGTTCTTTTCCGGAATCAGGCCGATCTGAACCGCCGTGTAAACATAATCGATATACCAGGCGTATTCAGGCACATCCAGGAAGTAGGAATCGGGTGTTTCCTGAAGCTCAATGCCCGATTGCCGGAGGAGCACCGCGACCGCTTCCGCCCGGCTGATGTTGCGGTCTGCCCGGAAGACACCGTCTCCGTAACCGGTGACCATCCCGAGTTCTTTGGCAATGGCGATACAGTAATAATACCAGGCCGGCAGACTGACATCGGGGAACGGATTTTTGCCGTAGTACTTGTTGATGATGGTTTCGGAAGGGTTGGAACAATCGAAACAATTGGTCGCCCCTAGCGCAATCTTTACGAATTCAGCGCGGGAAATTTTAGCGTCCGGTTTAAATGTTCCATCGCCATAACCGCTCACAATCCGACGCTGGTAGAGGTCGAGGATCTGTTTGTAATTCGGATGGCTGGAATCTACATCGGAGAATGGTGATGAAGGCGCAGCCGGCCTTTTGGCAGATTCGACACGCTCACTGCCTTCGGGAGAAGTATCGGCCTGAGCGACGAGAGACGCGAACATCGGTTTGACCTTTTTTTTCAGATAACCAATCATGATTTTTATGTCGTTCCAGATTTCATCCTGTTTGATTTTTAAATTCTCCATGTCGGCGGCGATGTAAATATCGAAGATCGGTTTTTGGCTTCGTTCAAGGAGCTGGAAAATGATCTTTTCAGCTAATTGATTTGGATTTTTGATGCCTAAAGTGTAACCGCTTCGCATCATACGGACCGCACCGCTGGTGCTGATAAGGGCGATGTTCTGCTGGCTCGCGTCATCAAAGATGGCTGCACCACCTGGGAAACTTTCGGCAAAGCCGGGCATGTTACGGGCAATGATGGTATCCCCCGCGTTCGCGTCTCCAACAGTCACACCGATTTTTTCGAGGTTACTTTGGCTGAGAGGCTCTTCGCGAATGGTGACATCAGTGTTGCCGTCTGCCACGTAGTAGATGTTGGCGAGGACTGAACGATTATAAGCCTACTCTAGATTCCCTGAAAAATGCAATTGATCATTTCCCTTCCAATGGATCATCGGATGATTTAGCCGCCATGCAGGAGTTTTACAACAGC
>CAZSOH010000036.1:0-7202 GCA_964608535.1 uncultured Candidatus Peribacteria bacterium | reverse complement strand
CCTATCTGGGCAAAGAAGACCAAGACATCGAAACTGAAGAAGGCATTCTGGTTGCCCTCGATACCACCATTACTCCCGAGCTGGAGATGGAGGGCGTTGCCAGAGATCTCGTCCGGCAAATCCAGGAGCTCCGTAAAGCCGCCGATTACAATGTGGATGACCGCATCCAGATCGCTTTAATCAATGCAGACGAAAAAATCATCAAAGAATTCGGGGATTACATCAAGGCTGAAACGTTGGCAACCTCTCTGGAAAATGACCTTAATGACCCGGATCAGTTCACCGAATACGAAAACGTGACAATTAAGATAAAAAAGGTAAAATAGAAGCATGAATTTTCTAAGACGTTTGGTCGCCCACATCGTCGCCAATGCCATTGCCCTCTACTTTGTTACGCTTATTCTCGAAGGCCATTTTTCCATTCTGGGAGGTGTGAAGGGTTACGTCATTGCAGCTATTTTATTCGGATTTCTGAATGGAATCGTTAAACCGATCTTAAAACTCCTGTCCCTCCCTTTTGTTCTGCTCTCGATGGGGCTTTTTATTTTTGTCATCAACACCTTTTTAGTCTGGTTTGCTGAATACGCCCTGGATGTACTCGATTTCCAGTATGTTTCCATCGTCGTAGAAGGAGGTTTCTTCTACTATATCTTTGCCGGCTTCCTCATCTCCCTTTTCAATATGATCATCAGCTGGCTGCTTAAAAAATAGGATTAAGAAGTAAGAATTAAGTAAATTCGCTGAATCCTTAATCCTGAATCCAAGTCCATGAATCTCAAGTTAATAGTATTTTTTGTAGTTATTCTATTCACACTGTTATATTTTGTGGAATTCTGGGAAAACAGGCATCAGAAAGTTGAATTCCACCTCTTCGGCCAAAAAATGGAAATCACACTCGGACTTCTGCTTTTCGCGGTTTTTTTAGACGGGGCAATCATTGCAGGCCTGCTGTACTGGCTGCTTAGTTGAACAAATATTTTGTTCATAAAATTTATTTCAAAAAAGCAGAGTAGGTTCTCTAACCTGCGAGGCTTTTTATGAAATTATTCCTCTTCCAGCTGCGCATATTCAGAAGCCTGATCCTGGGCAATAATCCCCTGACGCGCCAGTTCAGCCGCGTAATGGTCCATGGTGATCATCCCTTCATTCGATGCAGACTGGATTGCGGTCCGGAGCTGAACAAAATTACCGCGTTTTATGGTCTGACGGATGCTCTGATTCATAAACATCAGTTCAAATACAGCGATAAGCCCTGACTGATCCTGACGTTCCGCCAAATCCTGTGCCAGAATACACGCAAGGTCACTGGCCAGTCGTTCCTGGATCCGCTTTCGCTGTTCAGGCGGATAAAAACTGACCATCCGCTCAACGGTCTGGGAAACATCACGGGTCAGCATGGAGCAAATCACCAGGTGCCCGGTTTCCACCAGATTCAGAATATGCTCCAGAGTCTCAACGCTGTTGATATCACTCACCATCACCACATTGGCATCCAGGCGCATCACTGATTGCAGAGCAGATTCAGTATCCATTGTATCTTTCCCTACTTCCCGCTGGGAAATCATCGATTTCTCATCCTCAAATACATATTCAATCGGATTCTCAATCGTAACAATATTCTTAACAAAGTGCTGATTGATATACTTGATCATCGCCTGGGTAGTGGTGGACTTACCCGAACCGGCCGCCCCACAGATCACAATCAGCCCCTCCCGGAGGTTCAGGACATTCTTCACATTCTCAGGAACCCCCAGCTCTTCCAGCGAAGGTGTGTTTTTAGTGATCATGCGCATCACACAGGCCAGTTTCCCCTTTTGGGTATAAACACTGACGCGAAAACTGACTCCATTAGAATGGGTATAAGAAAAATCAACTTCTTTAAAATCCTCCAGCTGTTTTTTCTCATGACTGTTAGGCATCATGGCCATCACCATAGAATTAACTTCATCCTTGGTAAGACGGTCAATGTTTTCAACAAAAATAATCTTTCCGCCCACTCTGATAGCCGCACGGCCATCTTCGCGAAAATGAACATCCGAAGCCTCCTGCTCAACAGCAAGATTAACCAACTGGTCTAAGCTGATCCGCTGCCCCTGGACAACTGGCCCTTCGGCCGTACCGGATGCATTCGGAGCAGTGTCAGCAGCCTGAGCCCCTTTTGACGCCTTCGGATCACCGGAAAGGTTCTGTACATTTAACATAGTTTATCGTCGTAAATGAAATTTCTGCTGTTCGGCCAAATATCGCTGAATGGCGGCCTGCCGCTGATTACGAACCAGAACCACCAGTAAAATAACAATGGAAAGCAAAGCGACAAAACCGAAAAATAATCCGACAATACCAAAGACAACAAAGAGAGTGTTAGACGTTTCAGAAGCGGCGGGCCGGACAACCTCCTGAATCACCACTGGCTGGGTTGTCTGCGGCTGTGAATTATCCACCGCAGGAGCAGTCTCCTCAGCAACCTCATCTTCAGCGCTCGGAAGCTTAGGGAGCGATGGCTTCTTCACACCGACATCCTCAGGCGTGATAATGGGAACAATTGGCTCATTAATTTTTTGAAAAAGCCTGTTTTCGTAAATCACTTTCTCATCTTTAAAGACCTTCACCACAACCCAGTATTCACCAGGATCCATCTCAAAATCAGGAAAGTTTATCCGGGTTTTAGCGTGCTCATCGGGTGAAATCGGCCTTGCCAGATCGCCGAAAGTTAAGGATTTTAGGATTTCAGTCTCTTTTTTATCATAGATATCCAGCTGACCATTAAGCTCAGTCAGCTCGGTGTTCCCCAGGTTTTCAAGTTCCACATTCATATGGAAAACATCCCCATCATCCAGCGGATCAGTAGTGATGGATTTAACACGGTAATCAACAATTTTATCCCCGACAACACTGATCTCAACTAAAATATGGGCTCCAAGTTTAATCGCCACATTACCGCCCTGCTGATTGGATTCATCCTGAATAGATTCCAATGTCACAAATATCCCCCCCCTATAATCTTTAAGGGCCGCTCTTCGGGGTACTTTAATGGTCACCTTCATCGGAAGAACTTTAACCCCCTTCTCCATAATAAGATTATCCTCATTTTCAACCTTGAGCCACTTCTGCATTTCCTTACCGTCAATCCTGAGTTTCGCCTGCATTCGCCGACTGGGATCATTGCGGGAAAGGTTAACAATTTGCTCATAAGTGGTTCCCGGGAGCATATGGTCATTCCTGACCCACGGAGGAGAAGTTCCAAAAGCAGCCTCAGAAACGCCAGGATTCATCTGCAGCGAAAGACCTGTGCCAATCATTACAAGCCCGATGAGAGTGGAAAGAAAACGGCTGAATCTCATAAAAAAGATAAATTTATCTGATTATTATAGCATATCCTCCTCCTAATTACAAGGGTATACTGACTGGAAAAACTTGACAGATACTATAGGTTTAAAAAGTGTCGTCGAAACCGACAACATATGAATAGACAAAAAATATTCCCGTTTTTCCCCCTGTCATTCCTGCGAAAGCAGGAATCCATACCAAACAAACTACGTGAGATTCCTGCTGAACGTTTATCCCGTGCCTGATGCGGGACAGGAATGACAAAAAGAAAATCACTTACCACTCAAAATTGACTTATAAACCGAAAGCGTCACCTCCGCACATTTTTCCCACGAAAACAGTTTCGCCTGCTCAATTCCGCTAACCCTCATCGTCTTTCGGAGAGAATCCTGACTCAAAACCTTATATAAAGCCTCAGAAATAGACTCAATGCTCTCCGGCTCAATATAAAAACAGGCCTCACCCCCTACCTCCGGCAAAGAAGACCGGTTTGAAGTGATCACCGGCGTCCCGCACTGCATCGCCTCCAGAACAGGAAGGCCGAATCCTTCATAATAAGAAGGGTAAACAAAACAGTCCGCGCCATTCATGAGCTTCGGCACATCCTCATCCGAAACATACCCCAGCCTTAAAATGTCCGCCCGTGCCGGCGAATTATTAATCTCCTGATAAATTTCATCGCATAGCCACCCGTCCTGACCAGCCAGAACAAGCTGATGCGGTATTTTGCGTTTTAATTTGAGGCGGTTAAAAGCCCTTATAAGGTTTTTGATATTCTTTCTGGGCTCCAGCGTGCCAACAAACAGAATATAGGGTTTATTCAGCTTAAAAGGTTCTAATAAATGCTTCATCTCCTGTTTTGGCATCGGCCTGAATGCTGAATCCGCACCCAAATAAGTAACATGTATCTTTTCAGGGTTAATTCCCAGATGTTCAGTGATATCTTTTTTGGTGTATTCAGAATTGGTCAGGATCGCATCCACTGAATTCAGATGCTTAAAACGGCGATTGTGAAGAAAACGGTTTGACCTGACATGATACTGAGGATAAAGGAATGTTGTCAGATCATGAACAAAGGCAACCCGTTTTGCCTTTTTGACAGGTGGAATGGCAAGCTCTGACACATGATAAAGGTCACACTCCCCCACGACCCTTTCAAGGGAAGGGAAAGGGAAACTCAGCCACCACCCGGTTATCAGCCGCTGCGGAACAGGACTTATCTTAAGTTCGAAGCGGACAGCCCCAAAACGAAGCTGTTTAAAACGCTCCCGGTTTCTGAAATTAAAACCATAAAGTAAATACTCATTCTCTTTATCTGCAGAAAGAAGCGCCTTAAGAAGGTTTACCTGATACTGCCCCACTCCGCTCCTGGGCAAACTCAATGCTGATATATCAAAGCCTATCTTCATATTCCAAATGGTGGGTCATCGCTATCGCTTTGTGGGTCATCGCTATCGCTTTGTGGGTCAATAGTGGTCCACAATTTGATCCACAACTGGCCCACGCGAAGCTGACCCACTATCGAAATTAAAGACAAGTCGCTGTCGCAAACGTATTAGAACCGCTGTAACTTCCGCCCGGCTGATTATCAGGGACAAAAAGCTGCCAGTACACGGCCCCGTCAGTCCCGGTAGTATGATCGCTGCGAACCGCCACACTTCCATTATAACAACCGGTTGCTTCACTTGTTGTGGCAGGAGTCTGGACCAGATCATTTCCGGTTCCATATGTGAAACTGCTGGTCGAAGACCATTCCTGGCTGGCGCGAGGGATTGTATTGGCTCCAGCAGTCATGTCAGTGCCTGAAATCAGCACATCAATCACCTGATTGCCCATATTTTCGACGGTCGTGGTCAGTTCAGAAGAAACGGCTCCAACGGTAAGCGTACCATAGGCCAGGCTTGCCTGAGTGATATTGAGTCCGCTCAGAGCAGCATTAGTAAGGGTAACGCCCGCGTCAGCGAAGTCAGTCACACCGTTGCCATCCGTCGCCTGCATCTGAACATCCCAGTTACTGGCATTAGCATTGAACCAGACGGTCACCGTGCAGCTGGCCGTAAGTGAATTATCGGTTCCGGTCGCCGTTTTTCCGGTACCCGGAGTGCTGACATTCGTGAGGGAGCAAGACGTATCCCAGTAACAATTGTTCTCACTGGCCGTACAGGCGTTGGTGGTCGCGATTTTATCAAAGAACACACCTTCAACTAAAGTAACATCATTATCCCCGTTATCATCCGTAAGGGTAAGGGAGAAATTCACAGGGTCGCTGCCGCCTGCGGTAGGTGCAGGGACATCAATCGCCGTATAGGTTCCGACCACCGGCACCACATCCTCAACCGTATAGCTTTGAGAAGCGGTTCCGGTGGAAGCGGTATCGGTACTGTCTTCCACATAAACTTTAACATTATAACTGCCATGGGCGGTTGGAACTGAAATGCTCGATGTCGTATCATCGCAGGTCGCGTCAGCGGACAGTGGATTCACACCGGTAACGGAACAAAGCAGTGTACCGCCGGTACAGGAATTGGTTGAGTAATCAAAGGCAGTGGTAGAATCGTCACAAACATACATGTTAACCGTTTCCTGCCCGGTCTCAGCATCCCGGTCATCCAGCACTTCATCAAGAATAGTAAAGCGCAGGGTATCCCCAGGCTCAATAGTGCCCAGATCAACCAGATACACATCATCAAATTCAACATAATTACTGGAAGCGCCGCCAGTCCGACTGAGGTACAAATCAGTGCCGGTAGCGGTAAAGGTGGTATCAAAATGGGTCCAGTTGATACTGGTAGTACCGCTCCAGTAATCAGAAACTCCATTAGAACTTCCCAGATTCGCGTTGGCCCCCAAACCATCCGTCCGGGCCCAGCCGGAAACATGGTAGCGGTGTCCAGAAGTCAAAACCGTCTGGTACACAGCCGCGTTAGAGGCAGCCTTATAAATCCGTAAATGCTGCGTTCCGCCGTGCTGACCAGTGGTTTCTTTAGTAAGGGTCGGTACATTGGCCGTAGACCACGAAGCCGTCCCTGACGTCTCCATATCCCCGTCCGTTAACGCCTGAGCAGGGGTAACGGTGTTATCGGTAATAAAGACGGTATCAAAGGAAGGCGCATTATTAGCAATAGCAAAGGCGTTTGATGAATTTGTGGCCGAATCGGGACTGACCGTTTGAGCGTCATTGATCGTAACATCCGCGGTCCAGCTGGTATCGGTAGAGGAGATTTCCTGGTTAACAACGGTGTTGTAGTTAGGAATACCATTATTGTACATCTGAAGGATCTGCTCAGGAGAAAGGACAGAATTGTAGATGCGGACTTCATCTAAAAGGCCGTCATATTCATAACCGGAAATCCCGGGGATCTTACCAACCAGTGTATTGGTATTGGTAAAGTAACCGTTTAAGGTTCCGGAACCGTCAGGCTGGCCGTTGAGGTAGTGCTGAATAGTACCGTCAGCCGCCTTAGAAGTGGCGATAAACTGCCATGTACCGGTAGAAAGGTTTGTATTGTTAAAGACAGCCGAGCCACCCATAAAATACCGGAGTTTGCTTGTAGTAAGACTCCAGACGAAGCGGTTCGCGCTAACTGAATCATACTGAGAAATAATATCGTCATCGTTGGCCACCACATCAGGCTTGATCCAGGCCGTTAAGGTAATGGTTTGGTTAGGATCCGAAGTGCTCATCACCGGAGCGCCCAAGTCAATATAATCATCCGTTCCGTCAAAATTATAACAGCCGCCGGAATTGTTTCCGCAGGTAGCGGCATTAGTCCAGGTGGGCACAGCGCTGGCAGTGCCTCCTCCCAAAGTGCCGTGATTGGCATTACCGGAATAATCCAGAACCGCATCGGTCGTGGTAGAAGTGACATTGCTGT
>CAZSOH010000035.1:0-7224 GCA_964608535.1 uncultured Candidatus Peribacteria bacterium | reverse complement strand
ATAAAAGAATTGAAAATATAAAAGAAAAATATCCCAATTTTCCCCAGGAAGGATTATTGGTTTTAAAGATGGTGAAAAAATACCAAAGTGTGGAAAAGGCGGTCCGTCAGATTATTCGCGAAAAAAAGCTAAAAGGATTTGATAAAAACCCGATGCTATTGATGGAGGTGCATAAGGTGCTGATGACCGAATATCGTAACTTGCCCTACGCAAGCACTTACGCAAAACTCTTTGTGAAAAACGAAAATGTCGTTGTAAAAAGAGATGAAGAAGGAGGATATATATTTCCCCCTGATAAAGCCGGTCATACTGAAGCACACAAAAAGGGAGTGGTGGCAAAAAAGAAAGCGCAAATTGCCCGGGCTGATACGAAACGAAAAGGCCGACAACGCTAAGGAGTTTATTATAATATTAAATAAGCACTAGAAACATGCCAAACGAAGTACCACAATCCGCACCAAAAAAAGTAAATAAGAATCCAGGTAAGCCTAAAACAAATGCTCAGAAAATTGCGGAAGCAAAAAAACTAGGTAAAAGTTTAGGGGTGAACTCATCTTTGTCAAAGTTAAAGAAAGGGCCGAATAGTTTGTCAAAAAGCCCTGAAACCCCTCAGAAAAGGCTCGAAAGAATCAAGAGACGACTTGCTAAAATGATGGAACAGGTCAAAAAATTAAGAAAGGAAATTGAATCGCTGACAGGAAAAAGTGTAAAGAAGTCGAAACCGAAATACTCAGAAGTGATGAACTGGAATGAGGGCAATTATTACCCCAAGAAAAAGAAAGGACCTACAAGTAAGCCTGCTAAAGTTCAAAAAAAGAAACCTAAATGGGGTGATGTTGAAGATGAGTGGTAGAAGGCTAAGGAGTCAGCCTACTAATCATCCTTGGAAATGGGATCGTTTCGCGGATATGATGAATGCCTGTAATCCATCCGGTGATCCGCTCCAGTCCGTAACCAAAGCCGCTGTGGGGTACGGAGCCGTATTTCCGCAGATCCAGATACCATTCAAAGACTTTGGGGTCGAGTTTGTGCTCCTCGATCCGTTTTAAGAGCACCTCATAATCATCCTCACGCTGGCTGCCGCCGATGATCTCTCCGTATCCTTCCGGCGCCAGCAGATCGGAACAGAGCGCCCGGCTCTCGTCTTCGGGATCACGCTTCATATAAAAAGCCTTCACTTCCGAAGGGTATTTTTCCACGAAAATCGGCTTATCATATTTTTTGGTGAGTATCGTTTCATCGTCCGCCCCCAGGTCGTCCATTTCACCGATATCCGACCCCATTTCCCGAAGTTCTTTGATCACCTCCGCGTGGGTCTTGCGGATAAAAGGCGCTTTGACTTTTTTGAGGGGCTCCAGGTCCCGCTCCAGAATTTTCAGTTCCGCTTCATTTTTTTCCAAAACCTTCTCCACAATATGGCAGATCAGCCCCTCCTGAATGTCCATATTCCCAGCGTGATCCGTAAAAGCCATCTCCGCGTCCATCATCCAGAATTCGGTCAGGTGGCGGCGGGTTTTACTCTTTTCAGCCCGGAACACCGGCCCGAAGTCAAACACTCTTCCATGGCTCATGATCGCCGCTTCCAGATAAAGTTGCCCGGACTGGGTCAGGAAGGCGCTCCCTTCATCAAAATAGGGAACTTCAAATAGCTCCGTTGTCCCTTCACACGCATTGGGAGTCAGGATGGGCGAATCAATTTTTATAAAACCATTATCCGAAAAATATTCATAGGTCGCGTTGATGATCGTATTCCGCACCCGCTGGATCGCCCATTGTTTTTTGCTCCTGAGCCACAGGTGACGGTTGTCCAGCAGAAAATCAGGCCCATGTTCCTTCTTGCTGATAGGGTATTCATCTTCGCATTGCTGGATCACCTCGATTTTTTTGATCTGCATTTCATACACCCCTTTCCATTTCGGGTGCTGATTTAAAGGCCCGGTGATCCGGAGTGAGGATTCCATCGTCAGCGCTTCGGCGGCTTTCATCACTTCATCCGGCGACTCGCCTTCGGCGGCGACCCCCTGGATCATGCCGCTTCCATCCCGGACTTGCAGGAAGAAGATCTTACCACTTCCACGTTTGTTATACATCCAGCCCTGGATTGTAACGTCCTCGCCTTCGTGTTTAGGGGCGTCTGAAATTCGGATAACCATAAAATCGATTTAAATAACAAAGGTATTTATAGCAAAAAAGGACGATCCCGACAAATACCATAAAAGCCGGAAAATATTTTCCGGCTTTTATATTTCAATTCCATCATCAATCCAGGACTACATCATCCCTGGCATTCCCATACCTCCCATTCCTCCGGCGCCGGCCGGCATAGCGGGTTCTTCTTTCGGAATTTCCGTTACTGCTGTCTCAGTCGTCAGGAACATCGCGGCTACCGAAGAAGCATTTTCCAGCGCGGATCGGGTTACTTTTTTCGGATCAATAATTCCTTTGGCAAACATATCCACCAATTGCTTTTCAACAGGGCTGTTGAGTCGGGAGGTGGCATCATACCCCATATTTTTATCTTTCTTCCAGGCTTCCAAAAGTTTGCTCTGAACGACAGCGCCATCCAGTCCGGCGTTCTCAGCGATCTGGCTGAGCGGATAAGAGAGCGCTTTCTTGACGATTTCCGCGCCCAGCCGTTCTTCTTCATCGGAAACTTTTTCAGGGTCAATCTTATGGCTGGCCTGGAACAGGGCGGCTCCGCCACCGATCACCACGCCTTCTTCCACCGCGGCACGGGTCGCACTGAGGGCGTCTTCCAGCCGGTGCTTTTTTTCTTTGAGTTCCACTTCGGTCGCCGCTCCCACTTTAATCACAGCCACCCCGCCGCTGAGTTTAGCGAGGCGTTCCTGCAGTTTTTCTTTATCAAAGTCAGAGGTTGATTTTTCAAATTCCACTTTAATCTGGGCGATTCGCTCCTGAATTGCGGCGCTTTGGCCCTTACCTTCCACAATCGTGGTATGGTCTTTGCTGGAAACCACTTTCCGGGCGCGTCCCAGATCTTCCATCGTCGCGTTTTCAAGCTTGAGGCCTACTTCCTGGCTGATAACCCGTCCGCCGGTGAGGGTAGCGATGTCCTGAAGCATAGCCTTTCGGCGGTCACCGAAGCCGGGCGCTTTGATCGCGAGGGTATTAAACGTCCCTCTCAGTTTATTGACCACCAATGTCGCCAGGGCTTCTCCGTCCACATCTTCCGAAAGAATCACTAAATTCTTTTTGCCGGCCTGAGCCATCGATTCAAGAAGCGGAAGAATCTCTTTGATGCCCGAAATCTTCTGATCGGTGATCAGGATATGGGCATCTTCAAATTCGGCTTCCATCCGCGCCGTATCGGTGATCATGTAAGGCGAAATATAGCCGTTATCAAACTGCATTCCCTCTACCATATCAATCGAAAGCCCCATCGTCTGACCTTCTTCCACCTGAACCACGCCATTTTCTCCCACTTTCTCAAACACTTCGGCAATCAGCTTGCCGACCTCAGGGTTCTGGGCGGAAATAGTAGCCACCTGCTCCATCTCCTCCTTGCTCTTGATGTCTTTCTTCATTTTATCCAGCTCTTCCACCACCAGCTGAACCGCATCCTGAATTCCTTTTTTAAGGAGCATCGGATTCACTTTATTGGCAGTGATATGGTGCATTCCTTCTTTGATGATCGCGTGGGCCATCACCGTCGCGGTCGTCGTTCCGTCTCCGGCCACATCATTGGTTTTATTGGCCACCTCTTTTACCAGCTGAGCGCCCATATTTTCAAAAGGGTCTTCCAGTTCAATCTCGCGGGCAATGGTCACCCCGTCATTGGTGATGGTGGGAGCGCCGTACTTTTTTTCCAGTAAGACATTCCGTCCTTTAGGCCCCATGGTCACCCGGACCGCGTTATTCAGTTTTTCGATCCCGTCCAGTAATTTCTGCCGGGCATCATCACTATGTTTAATATCTTTAGCCATCTTATAAATTTTCTTTAATAAATAAAATTTAGTGCGAGTGCGAGTCTCATCCCGATTATATCGGGACGCACTCGCACTTGAGACTACGAGACAATGGCGCGTACCGATGTCATTTCAACAATCTTATATTCAACCCCCTCTACTTTTACATCTTCGCCGGAATACTGTCCGTAAAGCACCTTGTCCCCCACTTTCATCTCGATAGGAAGCTCCGTTCCTGTGCTGCTGATGTTGGTGGAAGCGACCGCGACGACTTCGCCTTCGCGAGGTTTTTCTTTGCTGGCGGTATCGGGAATAACAATGCCGCTTTTGGTCATTTCCTCCGCTTCGAGAGGTTTGATGACCACGTAACCATTCAACGGTTTAATATTCATATTTCTTTAAAATTAAGAATTAAGAATTATGAATTAAGAATTGTATGATAATACCTATTGGTAACTCATAATTATAAACTCATAACTCATAATTTTTTGAAGTGCTTAGCACTTTAAAAGAACGAGTGCTAATCCATTTTAGCAATCTTGGTCATCGTGTCAACAATTTTCCAGGATTAAGGATTACGGATTAAGAATTCAGTAAAACAGCAAACAGCTTAATCCTATTTAAGTAGTAAAAATCCTTCAGTGCTCACTCCATCATTAAAATATTGCTTGATCCAGGTGGCGACTTCGAACGGACCAAAGAGTTTATTGATGAAGAGACCGACTTTAGAATTCTTGAAAAGTTCGGCTGTGCTGTCCAGCGCCACATAAGTGATTTCATCGCTGACCGCGCTCAGGTTGCTCAAAGCTTTCCGGAACGCCTGGGACTGGGACAAAACAAATTTAGGCGAGGTGGCAAGATCGATGGTTTCTTTGACCGAATCAATATGATTGGAGATGACCACCAGCTGATCGGTGACAGTGTAGCAGAAACCAAAAGGCGAACCGGTTACATCCATACAATGGATTTCGTAATCTTCATAATCTTCGGAAAGTTCCGTCAGCCGGGTGGGGTCAGCCACCAGTTCGCGGCTCTCGGTTCCGTCAGGAAGCAGGAAGACTTTAAGTTTAGGGGCGTACTGGGCCGCGAGCGCGCCAAAACCATCCATGAGCTTCTCGAGCTTAACCTTCATAAAATTCATGTCATTGTGTCTGAGGATGAGCTTAAGACCCAGTCGGCCCTCCTCCGTTTCCAGGCCGTCGGTCAGAGGCGGTAGATTCTCGAGAACCAGGGCGTACTCACCTGCAAACAGGGGATAGATATCATCCCGTAAACTCACATCATCTCCGAACAGTTTGGTGATCTGCGCCCGTAAAATGCCCTCAAGGATGATGCCGTAAGCCGGATTTAAATTGCTGATGGTATCGAGCGTATTCTCCCATTCGTCCGCCAGATTCGCTCCACCTATATAAACAGCCGCGTTTTTCGAACTGATATAATCCGCCAGGCTGTAAGTAAAACGGGTGGGGTCAGTATACCCTTTCTTCAGATCCAGAAGATCCGGGTTGATCGACATCAGCGAGTTGAAATGGAATCCGTTTGGCTGCTTGCGGATTGTTAAAGCGAAATGATTGAGGAAGCTTTTGAGCGGAGTGATCATCTGGTTCATAACGTCGTCAGAGCCAAGGTTCAGCGCCTGGATATTCAGGTAACCCCGCCCCCAGGCCTGGCGCGGCAGGTTGGCAAGAGATTTGAGGTACTGGCTGTTTTCACTCAGGTTCGGCACCTTTCTTTCACGGACAGATTGGATCTGCTTAAGCGTGTCCAGATCCTGCGAGATGAATAAATAAGGGCCGATAAAACTGAAGACAAAATTGCGGCTTTGCGGATAACTGTAAATCATATTTCTCTTCTCGCCGATCGTCGCCAGCGTTTCGCCTTCTACCCCCAGGCTCTCAAAGTAATCCAGGGTGGCTGATTTATTCTGACTCCGGAAAAACAGGGAAAGTTTCGTCTCCCCTTCATCATTTTTGATCAGCGCGAAACCAAGGCGGCCCTGGGTAAAATTCTCCTGAAGATCGCCAGTGTCCAGGCCGAAAGCTTTGGTTAAAATAGTGCTCACTCCCACAAGGTCAAAAAGTTTTTCCTGGTCAAATTTAGGCGGGAGGTTGAGATCTTCCAGTTCAAAATAAGCCACGGTATTTTCCGAAGGGAGGAAGTAAGTGACGCTTCGGTTGCTCAGGGTAAACCAGATCAGATAAGCAAAAAAAGCGATCATCATCATAAACCCCAGAGCCAGAATCCCGAAAAGAACCTTGTCTAAAACGGTCGTCTTTTTTTTCGCGCGCGCCAGTAATTTTTTTAACAGTAGATTCTTACTCATTAAACAATGTCGTTAACAAAAACAACGATACAATACAAATGCGAAATCTGAAATGCAAAATGCGAATTGTTACAACTCAGTTTCCTTCCCGCATTGCTCACACTTAATCAGATTCTTTTTTACCTGCACCTGCAGCCCTTTGCAGACAGGGCAGGGGTCTGAAATTGGTTTACTCCAGGTGGCAAAATCGCATTTTGGATAATTGTTGCAGCCATAGAAAACCTTGCCGCGCTTGGTGCGTTTTTCGGTGAGCTGTCCGTCACATTTTGGACAATCGACATTGAGGGAGTGTGAGAGGGGCCGGGTGGTTTTGCATTTTGGGTAAGCGCTGCAGGCCAGGAAGTCGCCAAAGCGCCCGGTTTTAATCACCATAGCGGAGCCGCACTTTTCACATTTTTCATCCTTGAATTCCTTCTGGAGCTTCTCTTCCTTTTCCCGGTCTTCTTTCATCGGCCGGGCATTTTTACATTCAGGATACTTAGAACAGCTCAGGAATTTACCATTTTTTCCCAGTTTTACCTTCATCGGCGCGCCGCACACTTCACACACTTCATCGGTCTTTTCGATGATCACATCCTCTTTCTTGATCGACTTCTTTTTTTCTTCCAGAAGTTTTTCAAACGGTTTGAAAAACTTTGAAATCACAGGCTCCCACTTCACTTTTCCCTCCGCGATATCATCCAGTTTTTCTTCCATATCGGCGGTGAAGCTGTAATCCACAATATCCGGAAAATGTTTGACGAGAAAATCATTCACAATAAAACCGATTTCCAGCGCATATAGTTTTTTATCAGACTGCTTTTCGATGTAACCTCTGCTGATGATCGTCGAAATGGTCGGCGCGTAGGTAGAAGGCCGTCCAATACCCTCTGATTCAAGTTTTTTGACCAGCGTCGCTTCGGTGTAACGGGCGGGTGGCTGGGTGAACTTCTGCTCCGCGTTAACTTTCTTGAGGGCGCAGGTTTCGCCCTTTTC
>CAZSOH010000034.1:0-7245 GCA_964608535.1 uncultured Candidatus Peribacteria bacterium | reverse complement strand
TCTGATCTAAGAGAAGATTTAAACATGAGCTCTGGAAAAACAGCTGCGCAGGTTGCGCATGCAAGCTTGGGGGCTTATAGAAATGCAAAAAAAGGAAACACAATAATGTGGCGTGTAAGCGGAGAAAAAATAGGTGTGGTTTTGTGCAAAGATCTTGAAGAATTAAAGCAAATAAAGAAAAAGGCAAAGTATCTTAGAAAAAATACATATCAAGAGAAAGAGACAGGCAGCAAATAACTAACAAAAAATGAAAAATGAAAAGATCACACTTTTTTAAACTGTTAAAAAATTACAGCATCCGGAAGCAGATGCTGATCGGCTTTTTAAGCATTGTCCTTCTCGTTGGCTTCATGGGCGGAGTCGCTTATGTGGAATCCACTAAAATCAATAACGAGGTGGATTTTATGTTCAACGAAGTGGTTCCAAAAAGAGACGCCATCAGCGACATGAGAACAGAACTGATGCTTCAGATCCGCGCCACCGAAGAATACGCGACTGATTTTTTGACAGAAGAGGAGGCCGGAAATGAAATTGATGAAATTGAAATATCCGTCCAGGAAAAACTAAGCAGACTGGAAAAGCCAAGGTCCAGCGGAGAAGGAATTCTGACTAAAAAAGTGATCACAAAACTCAATGCCACCATCAATGATGCCCAGAGACTGCGTAACGAAATCTTCAGAATAAAAGGAGAGGAAGTCAAAAGGGCTGCACGATCAGAAAAAGGGGTAATGAGTGAAGGCGTCAGAGAAAAACTGGAGGAATTCGATGCTGTGGTTGAAAGAATTGGTGAAGTCACCGAAACAATCGTTGAGATGAGTAATTCATCCGAAAATGTAAGCCGCAGCCAGATCCTTCAGTTTGTAAAAGTAGGTCAGCAGGTTAATCTGATTGTGTTTATCCTGGTTGTCATTCTGTCCCTGTCTGTTTCAATTATTGTTTCAGGCCTGATTTCCAACGCCATCACCATCGCCCGGGATGTTGCCATCGGGGTTTCAAAAGGGAACATGAACATCAAAATCGATACCTCCGGAAGCAATGAAATCGCGGAACTCCTGCAGGCCATCGACGAAATGCGGGCCAGCCTGAAAATCATTATGAGGGATTATAAAAAGGCCTTTAAAACGAAAGGCTAAAAGTAAAGTTTTGCCCTTCAGTAACCCTTTTAACTTGCTTTTGAAGAAAATGCTGTTAAAGTAAAAATGAAATAAAAAACAAATTTATGGGCGCCAGAGCTTTAGCCTTATCCGAAACCGTTTTTACTGAAGAACACCCGCTCGAAACCGAGGGGCTTATTCAGGAAGTTGAAGGGAAGTACCGGATCAATGAACAGCAGCCCTCCCCCAATCCTAAACTGAGAGGGTGGCTAAAAGACAGACTCACGGCGCTGGCAGCCGTCCCCAGACTGAAACCCGAATTAGCCGAAAAAGTGATCAATGAAACACGGGAAGCCCTGGAGAGGCTAAACAATAATCCTTTTCAGGAATTAAGCTCACGCCCCGAATAAAAAATGATAGACGAATTACCCGACAATCCGGCAAACCCGAACCAGGAACAGTACCCTGAGGGGCCCATCATGCCTTCCGCCCAGCCGCAGCGGGCTTATGAACAGCATCAGGAAGAAAATAAGAGTTCGTTTTCCGGCCTGCTGATCCTCCTGCTTTTAATCCTGATGATTGCGGCAGGTTTTTACGTGCTGAAATTTGTGAAACAAAAGCAGGAAATTAAAAAAGCAGAACCTGTCCCGATTGTAAATGTTGTACCGCCAGTCGAAAAAAAAGCTGAAAAACCAAAAGCTCCTGCCCCGGCGCCCGAAGAAGAAAAGGTTGGTACAAAGGTAAAAATGCCGGAAAAAAGGCCCGAAACGGTCGTAAAGGAATTTTACGATTGGCTTCTAAGCCAGCCGGGCGATGTTATTCAGGATGGGAGATACAAGGATCGCCCCGAAATATATAAAGACTTCATTCAGAAAATCGAAAAAAGAAAAGGAGAAGGTCTGCACCCTTTTCTCTGCTCAGCAACTTCAGCGGCAAAAGCGGACGTACAACCCCCAAAAACCAACGCCGGCCAATCAAGCATCGCAGTTAACCTGACTGAAAATGACAAAGTTACAACCGTAAAATTAACCTTAAAACTTAACGGCGCCTGGACCATTACAAACACCCTTTGTCTTTCACAGGCAAGCAAACGCAGTGTAATTGAAAACCTTAAGCTGGAAACAGGACTCGACTATACAACCCTGAAAGACATGAGTTTTTTGTGGTCGATACCTGACTATAAAGGACAAAAAACCAAAACCCTGAAAGGAAAAGGCTTTTCAACCGAAAACACCACCGTGGACCCCAGCGTCTTCGAAAATTTCTTCCTCAAAAGCGGTTTCAAAAAGGACACGTACAATAAAGATGGCTACCTGAAAGAAAAAATGGCGTGCGTGGCTCATGTTGATAAAACAGAAACGGGCCGCTTTAACATCGAAGCGGTCTGCGCGAATCTTTAATTTCTAACTTTTTATTCTTATGGCGCATCATAAACCTGCCTGCCTGGTCACCATGATCCTTATGATTGTGGGAGGACTCAACTGGGGCCTTGTTGGCCTGGGTGGACTATTGGGCACAGATCTCAACGTAGTCAATATGCTGCTTGGGTCCTGGCCAGTCGTAGAAAACCTGGTCTACCTGCTCGTTGGAGTCGCCGCGCTTCTCACACTTCTGATGACGATGAAGTGTAAGGAATGCGCGTGTGAAAAATGCTAACCGCCTGAGCTTTAAACAGGAGGGGGTGATTAACCCATCCCCTTCTTTGGCGTGCTTTTGTTTAATGAAACCTGTTAGATTAGTAAAATTAGGAATGAAGTTAATCTTCTAATCTGTTAATTTGTTAATCAGCTGATTATGAAATAAAGTATCCACATGAATAAAGGCTTTTGGGCGAAGCTCAAAAAACCCATCATCGGCCTTTCCCCAATGGACGGCGTCACCGACGCCGCCTTCCGCTACATGACTGCCAAGACTTCAAAACCGGATGTGATATACACCGAATTTGTGAATGTGGAAGGGCTGGCCCGGGGAGCGGTATCGATGCTCGACCATCTGCTGTTTAATAAAATTGAACGGCCTGTCGTTGCCCAGATTTATGGGGTGGAAACCGAATCATTCTACAAAGTCGCCCTGATGTGCTGCTATCTGGGTTTTGACGGCATCGACATCAATATGGGCTGTCCGGCCAACAAGGTTGCCCGCCGCAATTCCGGCGCCGGGCTCATTCGGGTACCCAATCAGGCTAAAAAGATCATCAAAATATGTAAAAAAGCGGCCAGAGACTGGGCGGAAGGGATAACGCTGGAAAAAGCGGGAATAAGGCCAAAGCTCATCACCGCATTAAAGTCGATGAATCCTGAAAGCGAGACGCCGTCGTCTCGCCAAAGAAAAAAATTGCCTATATCTATCAAAACCCGCACCGGCATCGACCAGGTAATTGCGGAAGAATGGGCTCAGACTCTACTGGAGGAAGAGCCGGTTGCCCTAGCCATGCATGGCCGCACCTTAAAACAAATGTACAGCGGTGAGGCGAATTGGGAAATACTTGGGAAAGTGGCCGCAATTGTCAAACAAACCGAAACAATCTTTTTAGGCAACGGCGATATCCAGAGCCTGAAAGACGCGCATGAAAAAATTGAAAAATACGGAACAGACGGAGCGCTGGTCGGCCGGGCTGCCTGTGGCAACCCCTGGTTCTTTGGCGGCCTTGAGCCTAACCTTGGAGAAAGATTTAAAGCGGCCCTGGATCACGCCCGCTGTTTTGAAGAAATGTCGATGAAACACGCCTTCTTTGCCATGCGGAAACACCTCGCCTGGTACTGCCGGGGCTTCGACGGCGCCCGGGAACTCAGGAAAGAACTGATGCAGGCAAATAGCTCAGAAGACGTTAAAAAAACACTGAGTCAATTCAAAAAACAAAATTTTTCGATATAATGATCTGGAATCATTATTTTTTAAGCCCACCCAATGAAAAAACTAATTATACTTTCCCTGTTTTTAATTACCTTATCAGCCTGCACACCCAAACAGGAAAATCCCGCCGATGGCGATGCTGCAATGGAAAAAGAAGTTGGAACAGAAATGATGGAGGAACATGACGATGAAGCGATGGAAGAAGGTGAAGCGATGGAAGAAGGTGAAGCGATGGAAGAAGGAGGTGAAATGATGAAAAAAGATGATGCCATGCCTGCGCCGGACTCAGATCCGGTGATGGAAGAAGCACGGGTCATCAACGTTACCGCCAAAAGATGGGAATTCACACCTGACACCATCACTGTAAAAGAAGGTGAAACCGTAAAAATCATCATCGACAACACCGACACCACTCACGGAATCGCTATCCCTGAATTAGGGATAAAAGGAACCGACGAAGTCACCTTCACCGCCGACAAAAAAGGAACCTTTGAATTTAGATGTCCCACCTTCTGCGGCGAAGGCCACCAGAACATGACAGGAACTTTAATCGTCGAATAGCTCAGAGCGCTTTAAGGAACTCATCCACCCGCTTCTGTAAAGCCGCCTTTGTTTTCACTTTCCTCATCGCCTTAGCCAGCTCAGGCTCTTTGAGGATAACCTCCGTCCAGCTGGCAAAGTCATTTTTATGAGCATTCACATGGTGCTTAAAACTATCCGCCGACATATCTTTAAGGGCTTCGCTGAGCATCTTCAGATCCTTGAGCACCGCGCCGTTATGGGTGTAAAAGCAATGTTGTCCGGAAGCGCAGACTAGTTTTTTAGACGTCGTTTTTCTTGGCATATATAAATAGGTAAAAAACAAGTTGATTATAAAACAAATCCACAAATTTAAACATATAATTTCATCACTTTAGTATTGCCTTATGATTAAATACCTATACCATAGGTACTGGTTAATACAATAACTATGAACCAGACTTCCCAGAAAAAAGCGCTGAGCAATCTAAAACAGGCTGAAGGAATGATAAAAAAAGTTAGAACGATGCTTGAAGAAGGAAAATATTGCATCGATATTCTCCAGCAAAGCCTGGCAGCCATCGGGTTCATTAAATCGACCAACAAAACTATTCTCGAAAATCACTTAAACTGCTGTTTTAAAAATGGTATGTTGGAAAAAGACCCTGTAAAACAGGACAAACTGGTTAAAGAAGTCATACGAATCATGAATAAAATATAAATGAAAAAAAGCCTATCCCTCATCATAGGATTCGCGATAATGCTGGGCGGACTGCACATAACGCCGGCTCACGCTATGGAGATGAAAGTCAGCAAACACTGTACCGTATGTTCCGAAGAAAAAGAGAACGATAAAAACTGTCCACCTGCTGGAAATGAAAACAGTGAAACAAAGGCGAAAAGGCCGCTATCAGCCGGTTGCGACTGCCATTTTAGCGCTGACAAAAGCAGTCACCATTCCGCCATTCTCCAAAGCTGCACGCAGCCGGACAAAAGCAAAACTGCCTATACCACAAACATCAAACCGGCAGACAGCTTTTCCGGAGAAAAAACATTTTCGTCAGAGATCCTCATTCACGCTCCGCCAGGATACCTGTCAGGACTCACCACTGTTCGCCAGTTAAAGTAATATAGTTATCAGCCCCGGGATGATTACAGTCCTTTTTGCTATAACTATAATTTACTTTAAACATGTTCAATAAAAATAAATGGTCAAAAAACTTTATCCTCACTATGGTGGTCTGGATAAGCGCGGTAACCTTCCTGAACCAGTTCCTGGCGATCCGGATGTTGAAAATGATGGTCATACCGCCGGTTCACGCTTTAGAACTAACCGGGGATCCAGCTGTTGATGCTCAGCTTCTGATGTTTCCTGAGGGAACCCCGGAAATTTACGGCGATGAGCTTGGCATCACCTACCCCAACCCGCGGGATTCAAAACACATGGATGCCATGCTGGCCATTTTAGAGGATTTTGACCGGGGTAAGCGTAAGATCAAACTGACGGGCGACAACCTGCAGCGCTATATCAGGCTTGGCACCATTCCGACCATTGCCTGCGAATTTTGCTGCAGTGTAAAAACCCTGATCCGGAAAGACGGCAGCCCCGCCTGCGGGTGCGCGCACAGCGCGGCCATGAGAGGGCTCATGATGTATTTAATTCTGAATCATGGCGACAAATATACGGACGATGAACTTCTGAACGAAACCATGAAATGGAAAGCGCTGACCTTCCCCAAGCAGATGATGAAACGGTATGTCGAACAGGCCAAAACCGGTGAATACACACCGGACATGGCGGCCTTACTGGTCGGAACAAAAGTTTCCAGAAAGGCCAAAAAGAATGCCCCCTCCCCGCTGGATGTCAAAAACCTTCCTGACATGGCCGGAGGCTGTTAAGCAATAAATCCAAATTACTTTTTAATCGTCAAAACATGAAAAAAATGAAAATTCCATTGCACTGGCTCATTATTACAGGACTGCTCCTGGCCAGCATGTACCAGACTTACGCGCTCATCAACATTTCAGGCAAACTGAGTGAGAATGGGCTGTCGTTCAGCAAAGCCAAAGCCAGTTACAATTTTACTTCAAACAGCAATCTGGGAGAACTCCCGGATATGGCCGGCGGCTGTTAACTTTATTTTTAAGATTTAACCACGAACCTACTAATGAAAAAGAAAATCACTTTCCAGCAGATGGTCATTGCGGCCGTTCTGATCATCGTCGCGGGCAACACGTTCTTCATCGGACGGCTCACCTCAATGATGTCTGTGAATTTATCAAAAGCCTTTGAACTCAGTCGTCCTGCCAAGCTTTCCGCCGTGATCATAAAACCCGCTGATTGCGAGTCCTGCTTTGATATCAATACCGCCTATGAAAAAATTAAAAGCGGCAATGTTTCGATCGAATCAGAAGAGACACTGGATATGAATTCCGGCAAAGCGAAAGAGCTGATAGCAAAATACGGGATAGAAAAATTGCCGACCATAATACTGACAGGTGAAATCAAAAGAGATGCTCAGATAGAGAAAGCCTGGAAGGCCGTCGGAGAAATCAAAGATGACGCGGTCGTATTCACTGCTTTGCTGCCGCCTTTTTTTGACACAGATCTTGGCCGGACGGTCGGAGAAGTGGAAGTCACCTACCTCAATGACAAACAATGTCCCGGCTGCTACACCTACGAAGCTTTTATAGGTCAGTTAAAACAAACAGGAGTTACGGTAACAAAAGAAAACTCTATGGATTACAGAACCCCGGAGGCTCAGCGGATGATCAGGAA
>CAZSOH010000033.1:0-7340 GCA_964608535.1 uncultured Candidatus Peribacteria bacterium | reverse complement strand
ATCCGTTTTTTGCCACCAAAAAATGGATGCCCGCCCGGCGAGGGCAACAGAAAAAAGAAAAGAAATATCCTGAAAGACTGAATAATGGTTATTGTGAGGGATTTACTTTTTTGTAGCTTAAATTCTCTGAGACCTATAGAATAAAAGTCACAGTTAACTTTATTATGTCCTCAGAACTAGAACAATTCGAAAAGCGGGAAACGGAAAATAAGTTAAAGGAAACATCCGAAAGTCTCCGGTCAGCTGACGCGATCCGCGGCAGCATATCGGGCTTGTTGCAGAATGAAGACTTCAGGCGGACCTTGGATCCGGAAGCCCTGAAAAATTACGAAGACATGCTGCGGGGCCAGGGAAAAGTCAAACTGGATGATGCCGGTCAATTGGCCAGAATCCACAAATTCATGGTGGATGAGTACGAAAAAGTGGTAAGGGTTCAGGATCGTTTCGACGAGCGGATCAAAGAAGCAATCCGAAGCAAAGTCATTTCCGAAAAAGACAAAGGTTTTTACGAAGAAAAGATAGAGCAGAATGTGCTCAACGGAAAACAGATTGTCACGCAGGAAACGATGGAAAAGGCCGAAAGGGAACTGCAGGAAAGCCTTAAAAAGCGCCTGGATGAGCGCAGGGCCTATGACGCGATTGCACAGGATCCTTTAGTCAGGGATGGAAAATTACTTGTTGCAAAAGGAAAGACGATCAGTGTGCCGGACGAAAAAGCCTATCTGGACATGAAAGTCCCTGAGCGCAGAAAATGGTTGAAAGAGATCAAAGACGCTCTGCCGAAAGCAAAACGCTATCAGGAAAAAGAAGGGGATGTTGAGTCCCAAAGGCTAGGCAAAGAATACGAAACATTACTGGAAAATGCCCAAAAAGAGGGGGTGATCGGAAAGGCGACGGCCAAAAAATTTATGGAAGGCTTTAAAAAAATTGACCTGAAAGAAAAAGAGTACTGGCTGAAAGAGCTGTCCAATGGCAATCAGTTAAAACGTTACAGAGAGCTATGGAAAGAAGCCAGAAAGACACTGAGTGATGTGGGTTTTAGGAGACTTGTCGGACAAAAGGATAGGCTGGGTTATTCGGAGCTAATGACTGCGTTGGGTCAGGAAAAAGACAGGGAAGGAAAAATGATGGAGGACGAATACGGGAAAAAGCTTTCAGTGCTCCAGAAGCAGAAGATAATCAGCCGGCACACTCAAAAGGCGTTTCTTGAAGATGTGCAAAGGCAGCCGCTTGAAAAGAAGAAAGAATATCTGCAGGCTTTTGATACTCAAATGCAGCGCTACAAAGCCCTGCGGGTTAAAATTGATCAGATGAAAGATGGTGGAGCCAAAAAAACGCTGGATGAAATGTATGAGAGGGGAGAATGTGGATATTCGGAAATCAATGCTAAATATCAACGACTTGCCGGGCAATCGGTCAGTGTGGGTTCCATAAGCCCTCAGCAGGAAGAGGCAGAAAGAGAGCTGGACGCCATTGAAAACCGGTCGGTGCGGAGAGCTCTGAAAGCCGGCATGAAAACCATTGAAAAATCTCAGAAAAAGAATCTGGTAGAAAGGCTGACCAACTTCTTTGAAGGCAGACTTTCCGCGAATGTTGACCCGCTGACTTATCAAAAAACACTCAAAGAAGCCCGAAGCGAGCACAGGCAGGTGAATATTAAGGAGATCAGGGAGCATCACAGAACAGGGAAGCGAGGGGTAAGCCAGGAGAAAAAAGAGGTGGAGGAACCGGAAGAGGAAATGGGGCGCGCAAATACAATAGCCGGCTGGGAACTTAAAGATGACATTGCGGCGCTGGATCAGGAAATGAATGAAGATGGTGAACCAGTCACAAAAGAGGAATACAAAAAAAAGCTTCCACGTAGGGCAAAAACGGAAGTAAATTCGGCAAAGACATTTATCAGAAAAACTTTTTACACTGAATCAAATGAAGAGAGGCATGTGATGCGGGCCCAGCTCAACTCAAAAGAGGGGGTTCGCTCACTAAACAGTGTAACAAATATCGACAGGCAAAAGGATGACTTATCTTTAAATGTATGGGCCGATAACCGGGCCATCGAATTAAAAAAACTGGATGATGTAAGGGCGTTCGTTCATTATCTCAGGAAAGATATTTCCGCAGTCACCAACAAAACAGAAAGGCTGGCAGCCTAAGAAAGTTCCTCCAGTCGCTCATTGTACTTAAGAATCGTATCAATAAATGTCGCGTGGCTCCAGGTAAGCGGCGCAACGGAAAGATGATCGCCGGTAAAAGGATCCAGCTGTTCAGGAAGAATGCCGGCATCACTCATGTGGCTGATCGTCCAGTCCAGGTATTTTTCAACAGGCTTTAGTCCTTCCAGATCATCTGCGGTCGCCAGCAGCCACTGCGCGTGCCAGAGGGTGGTGATGATCCAGGGATTGCCGGGAACAGATCCGTAATCAGAGCTCACCCGCTGGTAATCATCTGATTCATAGCGGGTCAGTCCGCCCACTTCCGTTTTGACCGACAGCGCTTCAAAAATCGCCTGATTCGTATCAAAAATCCGGTCATCATCAGGAGGAAGAACGCCAAACATCCAAAGGGCGTGCATACTGGCGTCGATAATATAATCTTTCCGGAGCTCGCCCGTTTCCTCATCCGGCACAAGGCGTTTAATGAACCGCTTTTTGTCGGTATCGTACAAGTGTTTCAGCGTGGCTTCCCGTACCTCAAAGGCGGCTTTTTCATAACGTTTAAAATGATTTGAATGCCCCAGTATCTTAGAAAGATAAGCGGCTGCCATCAGGCCGGCATAAACCGTTGAACAGGTGTAGGCGCTGATGCCCCGCTCGCGCTCCCACAAGTCATAACTGGGCTTAGGAAGTCCCGTTTTTTCATCACGGAATTTAACCAGAAAATTACCCATTCCGCGGATAAGAGGCAGATACATTTTCTGGAGGAATTCAATATCCCCAAAACTTAAAAAATGCTGGTAGAGGCCGTAAAGCACCAGACCGGTTTCATCTTCCTGAATCGGAAGCTGCCGATGACCGTCTTTAAAAGAAGGGTGCCAGGAAGAACCGACAGAACGGTCAGCATTGTATTTAGGAAGGAGATATCCGTCCTGTGTGACAATGTCGGCGCAGAATTCATAAAAACGCTTGCTGATTTCACTGTAACCAGCCCGGTCAAGGGCCAATGAAACCCACGCCCCGTCCCGAGGCCACATGTAGGTGTAAGTGTCTTTATTGAACTTCATGATATCCAGATCGGTTGAAGCGATGATTGCCCCCCGGTTATCAATTTGAGTCCTTAAAATCAGCAGACTTTGCTTGTAGCGTGCCTGAAGTTCCTTGGAGGCCGAGGCTGTTTTTTCGGGATCTTTATTAACCCAGCTTTCCCAGTAATTGATCGTATTTTTCAAAAGTTTTTCAGGCGTTTCGTCCATAATAAAATTATGAAGGTCTCTGACCTCCGACATCTTTTGACCCGCGCAGATCCAGAAGAAAACATGCGCCTTACCGTTCGCTTTTACACGCGCGTTGATCTGAACCGTTGAATCCACCGATCCCTGTTCAATACCATGCTCCTGAAGCGCCCCGTCTTCAGCATCTTTCCAGGTGCCTTCTTTTCCCTGATACTCGCTTTTGCCGGTAGTAAATGAATCAAGCCCGCAGGCTTCGGTGCTGCAGCCGCTGAACCAGAAATACCTTTTTTTCCGGTAGTGGATCATAGCTCCGGGACTGGGCTCATAGAAAGCGGTGTCCTGCTGCTTGTCGCCATAAAGGTGCAGGTCCTGATTGAAGAATAATTTAAGTAAGCGGTCAGTGTCCTGATGGTTTTCAATGGTGATTTTCCGGATAAAAACATTTTCGGTCGGATACACAAAATCATTGAACCGGAACGTCAGTCCTAAATAGTCATTTTGTGCCACCGAATCAGACACAAGCGTGTCCTGAATGTAGCTCTGCTGATGAACCCAGTTGGTATCGTATATCCAGGAAAAATATTCCCCCGTGTGAACGCCAATCCGGTTTATGTGCTGATACGCGATATGGTTTTCCATACCCACATACGGAAAATAGAGGTCTTTCAGCATGTTTTTGGAATCTAATCCGACTAACATGTTGCCGTTGCCTGTGACGAGTGAGCGGGGCATTTATTTTTGTTTTAATATTTTTAACCTTGTGTAGGCGCGATTACGTAATCGCGCTGTGCGGAAATTTTTCCGCGCCTACACAGTTGATTCCGAAACAGCCATACTCTTATATGTATTTCCCAGCTCCTTAAAACGGATCCTCATTTGCATGATTTCATCGTGTAACAGTTGCCTTTCAGATGATTCGATCGAATCAGCCACCTTTTTTTCGAAATGATGCAAGGTGTTCATATACGTAATGTAAGCTTCATAAGGCGAATCGTATGGCGAGAAATAAGCATGAACATCTCCATCACTCCAGTACTTGGTGCACATGTAATAAAAATGGTCGGAAGTCTGGAGGCGCCGCCAGTCGTGCACAGTCCCGTCAGAAAGTTTGGCAAGGTTGGGCTTGATCTGCCGTTCCAGTTCGAACACCCGCCTGAGGGCGGATTCCTGAAGGGGGTTACTGAGCCAGGCAGAGAGGTCACGTTCCATGTCTGCCCAGGACATCAAATAAGGCACATCTATTTCTCCAACCGGCTGATAAGCTTTGATGGTTTCGGAAGTAGTTTTAAAACCGATCTGACGTTCAAAACAATATTCAGGAAGATGGCGCATGAACTCAAAAATACCGGTGTCTTCCCATTGATGCTCCCCAAAGGTTTCATAATCCATAAACAGGTTAATGGTTTCGCCGTCGGCGGCATCCAGCCAGGCAGCATATTTATCGGTGGTCAAAGGCCATTCCGCCCACCCTTTGTTGCTGAAACGAAAGGCAATGTCGTCAGAAAGTTTGTAATTTTTTAAGAGGAGGGTGAAATCCTTAGGGAGGGTTTTCCGGATTCGGTTTCCCTGTGCGATCTTTCGATCTTCAGGGTGAAGCTCGACAGATTTAGGCTGATGCAGATGATTAGGGCTTCTCCATTCCAGATAATGATCCCACCCTTCCGCCAGAATACCTTTATAGCCCATTTCACGGATAAACTCAGCGATTTCATTGTTGTAAATCAGCTCAGTGTTCCGGAATACCTGAGGTTTCTTCCGGAAAAGTCTGTACGCCAGATCCGCATGTTTTTTGATCTGATGGGCAAATTCTTCTTTTGAATACAGCCAGCTTAGAGAGTGATAATAGGTTTCGCTTAGTATCTCAGCGCGGCCGGTTGCAAACAGTTTTTTGAAAGAATCCAGTACCGCTTTTCCTGTTTCGCCGTATTCCAGACATTGCTCCAGAAACACCCCGGACAGGCTGTAACTGATCTTAAATTCAGGATATTTCTCCAGAAGTTCGAGCATCAGAGCGTTTGCCGGCAGGTAACATTTGTAGGCAACTTTTTCAAAAATCTTTTTATTCTCAAAGTTGACAGGTCCTTCAAAATAATCCTGTTCGTGATCATCAAACACACGCCGCTTCGCCAACCGGTAAGGCTGGTGGACCTGAAAGTAAAAACAAATGGTTTTATTTGGGTTTTTCATGTTAAGTCCAGGCGAGTGCCCGTTGATAACTGTTAATGATATCTTTCGCACGGTCCATCCAGCTCATTCTGTCTACTTCCACCATACTTTTTTCTTTAAGCGTTTGGTGTAGCGCAGGATACTGGAGCACCGCCAATACCTGATTGGCCATCTCGTCAATATCCCAAAAATCGGCCCGAAGGGCGTTCCTGATAACTTCTGACACACCGGACTGCTTTGAGATAAGAACCGGTGCGCCGTTCCGGATCGCTTCCAGAGGGGCGATGCCAAAAGGCTCTGAAACCGAAGGCATCACATAAAGGTCAGCAGACTGATAAGCCCGCGCGACCTCATCCCCTTTAAGAAATCCTGAAAACAAAACATTCCGCTCAATGCCAAGTCCCGCTGACATCGAAATAACTTGTTCCATCATGTCGCCGTCCCCTGCCATCACAAATTTAACGTTCGGATTGGTTTCCAGTACCTTTTTGGCCATTTTTAGAAAGTAGTCAGGCCCTTTCTGCATTGTCATCCGCCCAAGAAAGAGCACAATCTGATCATAATTATTCAGATGATGAGTTTTTTGGTACTGCTTGTAATTCGCTTTAACGGCGTTGTGCACCACATCAATTTTATGTGCCGGAATGCCATAATGTTTCACCAGCATCTGCTTAGTAAAATCACTGACGGCGATCACCCGGTCCGCGTGTTCCATGCCCCGTCGCTCCATTTCATAAACCTGTTGGTTCGGATGTCCGCCGCACCGGTCAAATTCAGTCGCGTGGACGTGCATCACATGAGGTTTGCCGGAAAGAAGTTTCGCCTGGATGCCCGCTTCCGCAGTCAGCCAGTCGTGGGAATGAATAATATCGTGAGGAACTTTCTGGGCGTAGGCCGCACCCTTCGCGGCGTACCGGTAAACTTCTTCAAATAAATTGGAACCATACAGGCTTCTGTCCGTGCTATCCGCATTGATTTTTTCAAGAAACGTGCGGTAGCTCTCCGTGGTTGCGTAAGGGGAGTATAAACTCGACTTAATAGCCATTGTTTTAACCTTTCCGCCGGACTGATGGGCATCGAGAAGCTTAAAAACTCCGGAATCAAATTGCTGCATTTCGGGGATAACTTTGGGCAGAACCAGATAAACCTGCTGGCCATGATGCACCAGTCCTTCCACAATGCCATGGCACGCAACCCCTAAACCGCCGCTGTTGATGGGGGGAAATTCCCATCCGAACATAAGAACCTGCATTGTGTGTTTCTTTTTATTATAAAATCTTTATATTATAGCAGAAATAAGCCATTTTTTCAATTTACCTGCCTTGACTTAAATAGTATCTGAGGTGAAGTAGTATTTCAGGGTTTTTTGACACAAAAAAACAGCCCTAAAGCTGCTTTTAAAACATCCAAATAATAAAGAACGGCTATTTTTCAGCACTGCCGACGAGACCAACTCGTCTGAGTGATGTTAAAACGGATTCAACACGATCCCGATGGACGGATATATCCACAGAAACCCCATTAATGCTTGTGGGTATAATCCCGAGCTTTGAAAGTCTGGAAGTAATCAATTGAGCCAGAGAAAAGCGGCCTTCGGGCAATCCTTCTCCCATTTCAGTAGGATCATCGGCTGTGATATTGAGGCGCTGACGTATTTCAGGCATAGATGAATCTCAGTTAAATTCTAACGGATAGTAGCATAACGTGGTCAATGCGGAAAGTTTTAATCGCTAATAACTTTGCCCCGTAGAACAAGTAGTGCTCGCCGTTGAGGCAAAGGTATTTT
>CAZSOH010000032.1:0-7425 GCA_964608535.1 uncultured Candidatus Peribacteria bacterium | reverse complement strand
GAAGTCCTCAAAGTTATTCTGAATGGCTCTAAAATTGACGCGCCGGAAGATTTTGAAAATGTTTCGTTTCCTGATTTTAAGAAAGCAGACTGGTTTGCCCGTTTTGTAATGAAGGCTAAGGCTCTTGGCATTGTGAAAGGCAATGATTCTGACGGTACTTTCGCGCCTGGTCGTCAGGTAAATAAAGCGGAGTTCCTGAAAATGCTTTTGATGGCGAACAATATTAAAACGGAAGCCCTTCAGGTGACTGAAGATGTTGCCGCTGATGTGCCGAAAGATGCCTGGTTTTCCCCTTATCTGAATTATGCTTATCAAGTTGGAATGGTTACCAAGGATGCCAATGGAAACCTGGATCCCGCCAAGCCCCTCACGAGAGGGGAGGTGGCAGATATGATGTATCTCCTTATCCTGATTAAGGGCAGTAAGGATACTCAGTTCCTGCTCCACCGCTCTGAAGCTGAGCTGGCGCAGATCGAGGTTTATATTGCGGCAAATAAAGTGGCAAATGCAAAAAAAGCTTCGGAATTAGCCGTTGACCTCACTCAGCAGGCTTATAAGAATATGCCGGATAACAATGTGGTTTTGGGAGCCGCTAAACTGTCCCGTGCTTACGACTGGCTGGTGGATTCATTTATTCTGGGTATACAGAAGGATTATGATGGGGCGGCTGAATGGGCGAACAAGGCGATTGATAAGTCTACCGAAGCCTGGGAAGCCAATAATGCTACCCAGCCTATCGCCCGTCACATAAAAGAGCGCGCCAGAGAGATCCTGGCTCAGGTTGGAGCTGAGGAAAATTAATCTTTAGGCAATGAAAAGTACTGACAAAAAATCTATCGACCTTCAGTGCGCGTCTGTTTCTTTAGAAGAAAAAGAGCGTTATTGTTCTATTGTTGAGAGTCTGCCGGACCTAATTTGCAGTTTTAGTTCTGACGGGAAGCCGACTTATGTAAACCAGGCGTTTTGTGATTTTCTTGAAAAACCCAGAGCGGACCTTTTGAGCGGTAATATTCTGGATTTGATTCCTGTCCATGTTAAAACAGACATTATGTCTGCTCTGAACTCTATTTCTCCGGCAAATCCAACAACGCATTATATTCAGAACCCTGACCAAGATCATCCTGATCAGTGGTTCAGCTGGAATGTTCGGGGGGTTTTTGATAATGAGGGAAATGTGCTGGAATATCATGCTATCGGGAGGGATGTCAGTGAGCTGAGGCAAGCTGAAGAGAGGCACCAAGAGTCAGCACAGGATTATGAAGATATTGTTGAGCGCTCACCGGATATGATTCATTCGGTTGATAATGATGGTCACATACTCTTTGCTAATAAGCGTGAGTGTGATTTATTGGGATATGACCGGAATGAAATTGTTGGGATGCACATTTTTGATCTGTATGCTCCGGAGGAAAGGAAAAGAATTGAAACAGGCTTTGAAAAGCTAAAAAAAGAAGGGAAATTGCATGTTTCAGATGGTAAAATGCTGAAAAAGAATGGGGAGATTTTTTTAGTTGATATCGATTCAACGGCTGTGGCTGATTCGAGGGGGAATTTTGTGAGAACCCGGTCAATTATCCGGGATGTCACATCTAAAAAGAAGCATGAAATGGAGGCTCAGGCCAGTGAACATAAATACAGAATTGTTGTTGAAAACGCGAATGAGGTTATCCTGGTTGCGCAGGATAATATGATCCGTTTTGCCAACCCAAAGGCTGCTGAAGTTACTGGTTATACCCTTGATGAAATTTATTCACAGCCCTTTACCCAGTTTATTCATCCCGATGACCAGAAGATGGTGGCCGAGCGGTATAAAAAGCGTCTGATGGGTGAGTCTACAAAGTCCACTTATATTTTCAGAATTATTACGAAAACGAAGGATACCCGCTGGCTTGAAATCCATTCTGTGAAAATCGACTGGGAAGGAAAACCCGCTACCCTCAGCTTTTTGACGGATGTTACCGAAAGAGAAAAGGCCGCTCATAGTCTCAAGCGGTCTGAAGCCCTTTACCGTTCTATTTTTGATCAGGCCATTGACGCCATTGTCCTCATTAATATGGATGGTGTTTTTTCGCAGGGTAATCAGGTGTTTAAGAGGCAATTTGGTTACACTGAGACAGAGTACAAGAAACTCAAAATTACCGATATTGAGGCGGGTATGACACCTGACGAGGTGTCTCAAAAGATGGCCTATGTAAAAGACCATGGCTCTGATACTTATGAAACTCAGTCTAAAACTAAAACAGGTAAGATTATTGATGTACTGATCAGTATGAATCTGGTCAGGTTAGACGGCGAAGACTTTTTTCATGCTATTTTTCGTGATATTACCATCAGAAAACAAGCAGAAAATGAATTGAATCAGAAGATTGAGCAGATGGAGTTCATGGGCCGTCTTAATATAAAGCGGCATAAGAAAATGCTGGATATGCAGAAAGAAATTATTGATCTGAAAAGGCGCCTGGGAGAATCTCCTCCATCCATGCGCGAACTTGATGAATTTAATGCTGAAGAATCTTAAATATGCGAAGATTTATTCCCATCATAGCCGCACTCTTTACCTTGCTCCCTTTCCAGGCGTACGCCTATAATAATTGGGGAGTTGAAGTAGAGTTTTTGTCGCTTTTTGATATCTTCTTTGACATTCTGAGTTTTTCGGTTGCCATTGTCGCTTTTGGCATTTCGTTTCAGGTGCTTAATAAACTGGGAAGCGGTTTAAGGAAGGCCTGGCTTTATCTTATGATTTCTATTTTTATTTTTATTCTGCTGCAATTGCTTTCACTTCTCAGCCTGCTTAAAATTTTCGATTTGACCAGCACTTTTTCTATTTTCAAGCTGCTCATGTCGATTGGAATTATTATTGCTGTACTTCAGGCCAAAAGCTTCTTTAATAAAATCATTTTGAGCAAGGCATCCAAGAATAACGAATTAAAGGAAGATGAATAAGCGCTATTAATTAATGAAACAGGAAAACTTAAAAAAAACCGACCGGAATCTGCTTGCTGAAGATGATATTAGCCCCTTTGTTCAGCCGCGCTTTGTTTCAATTGGATGGCGTTTTTTTGCTTATTTTCTGTTTATTTCTATTGTGCCCATTCTGGTTTTTGGTTACTCGGCGATCCAGAAAAGTGAATTTATACTCCGCAATGAAATACAGAACCGGTTTGAGTCCATTGCCAGCCTGAAGACGTCTGAACTTAGTTTCTGGATAGAAAATAATAAGCTGCATTTCAGAACTTTGCTTGAAGGCAGGCATGGGCTACTCCGCTCAATGTCAGCTATGATGCTGGAAAAGGATGTTGGAGATCGTGATGAAGTGAGAGAGACTTTAGATCTTCTGCTGAAGCAGTCTGAGCACTTTTCTGAACTCTTTTTAATTGACCCTCTTTCAGGCAAGGTAATTGTTTCAACAAACCCTCTTCGGGAAGGGAAGGACGAGACGGAAGATAATTATTTTAAAGAAGGCAAGAAAGCTTTTTTCTTTGGCAGTATTCATTTCTCAAACGAGATGAATGACAATGTTTTGACAATGAGCTTTCCCGTAAAGGATGACGACGGCAATCTTATTGGGGTTTTCGCGGGGAATGTGGATCTGAAGATACTTTATGATTTTTTATCTGATAATACTGGCTTAGGTGAAACGGGTGAGACCTATATGGTGAGCCGGTTTTATAAGGCTGTTCCTGCAGTTGGCCTGTCTGCTGAAGCTGTCGACGGTCAGGCTGATTCTAGCGAGATTTCGATTGGTATAAAAGAAAAAACGGTGTATACCCAAGGAGTTATCCGCGCGCTTGACGGGCTTAAGGGGGTCGATGTGTATGAGAATTATGACGGCAAGGAAGTCATTGGATACTATCAGAATTTTCCTGAATTCGGCCTTGTTTTTTTGGTTGAGCAATGCACTGAAGAGGCTTTTGAGCCGCTCAATAAAATGACATCTACTCTGATGTGGGTACTACTTCTGGTTCTGGCTGCCGATGCCATCATCGCTTATATGATTGCTAACAGCATCACCCGACCTTTAAGCCAGCTGACTAAAAATGCCAGAAAAATCCGAAAGGGGAATTATGAGGATGTGTCCGATTTGAGCACTAATGATGAGTTTGGTGTTCTGTCCGATTCTCTGAATCAGATGGCCCACTCCCTTATCCTTTCTTTGGGTGAAACACAGAATATTATCAATACTATGCCGAGCGCCTTGTTTATTCTGGATGTTGAAGGGCGGGTGACTTCCGCGAACCGGTCTGCGTTTGAACTTTCCGGTTATTCTGAAAAGGAGCTGATCGGAAAGGAATTTATGGATCTGATTCGTTGTTCAGATCATGCCGCTGATGAATGTAAAGCGTTTACCTTGGGCGAGATTGATAAAGAGGGTGTTGTTACCGATAAGCAGGTTCATTGCTATACCAATGGTCATGAATATATTCCCATCAGCCTTTCCGGTTCTGTTCTCAAAGATAAAAAAAAGAAGCCTATTGGTTACATTATTATTGTCCAGGACCTTCGAAAGCTTAAAGAGTATGCCCGTGAGAGGCTGCAGAAGATTACGCCGATGCTGCATAAAATTTCCCTTGGTGATTTTTCGGGGCAGCTTGACGTTCCGTCTTCTGATGATGAGTTTTCTGAGCTTTTGGTATCGCTGGATTTAATGGCCAGCAATTTGAAAGAACTGATCACAGAAAACAGGAAGAAAACCACGCAGGTCCAAAAATCCAAAATGAAGATTGAGCAGGAAAAAGCGAAGGCGGAAGCTTTTCTGGGCAGTATTGGTGAAGGGGTGATAGCCATAGATTTGCAGGGCAACATTATTATGATCAACGAGGCGGCTGAGCATATGTTTGGCAAATCGATTGAGGATGTGATTGGGAAAAAATTCACGGAGGCTTATCGTTTTGAAGACCAAAAGGGAAATCTTATTAAAGAAAACAGCTTTCCTATTTCTGAAGTGATTGCCAATAAGAAGCAGGTTTATACGGTAACGTATTTTCTTAAATCACCTGATTCGAAACTGCCCCTGGCGACCACCGCTTCCCCGGTTCTTTTTGATAACAGAATACTCGGTGTTATCGGGACATTCAGAGATATCACGAAAGAGATGGAGGTTGACCGGGCAAAAAGTGAATTTGTTTCCCTTGCCTCACATCAATTGCGAACTCCTCTTGCCGGACTTAACTGGCTTCTGCAGGAGGTGATTCGTAAGGGAAATCTGGATGATATGCAGACAGAGTATTTGCAGGATGCGCTAAAATCCAATGAGCGTATGGTTCATCTGGTCAGCGATCTTCTGAATGTTTCCAGGCTCGAAACTGGAATCATTAATGTAGAATCGAAAGATGTTGATGTATATGACATGATTAATGTTCTTGTGAAAGAGGCGAGTGTGGTCGCGAAGGATAAGGGGCAGGTGATTGAATTTGAAAAGCCGGATCAGGAAATACATGCCTCTCTTGATAAAGAGCTGATTGGCCAAGTGGTGACTAACCTGATTTCTAACGCGATCAGTTATTCTGAAGAAAATAAAACTATTCACGTAGAGCTCTCTAAAAAGGCAGACCGGATTTTTATTACAGTGAAGGATGAAGGTATTGGTATTTCGAAAGATGAGCAGGAAAAACTGTTTACTAAATTTTTCCGTTCGAGGAATGCTTCTAAATATTCGACAACGGGGTCAGGACTTGGGCTTTATATCATCCGGAAGGTGCTGGATGTGTGTAACGGTAAGATTGAAGTTGAATCAGAACCGGGCAAAGGAACCACTTTTACTGTGGCTCTTCCTTTAAAAGGGCCTAACGTAAGAGGTGAAGGGGACAAAAAGTTAATTGAACAAAAATTGCGCAGCCCTGACGCTTCGTAGTACACTGTATTAGATATTAACAAAGAAAAAAATGTCAGATGAAATAATTAAAATCCTGATCGCTGAAGACGACCCTTTTCTCAGTAAAATTATGGGAAACCGTTTGAGGGAGGAGGGTTATGAAGTGGATACAGCCCATGATGGGGAGGAAGCTTTTGAAAAAATAAAAGCTGATAGATATTCGCTTGTCATGCTCGATTTGATTATGCCTCTTAAGAGCGGTTTCGAAGTTCTGCAGGCGCTGAAAGAACGAGAGGACCGAACACCGGTCCTGGTGTTCACTAACCTGGCTCAGGAAGAAGATCGCCAGGAAGTTCTTTCTCTGGGGGCGAAAGGGTATTATGTTAAATCGGATATCGCGATGGATGATTTGGTGATCACTGTCCATCGTTATCTTGATAATTCTTAAATTATTTTTTTGGCTGAATTCATCAAAAAAATCCTGGTTGTTGAAGATAATCCTTCTATTATGAAGGCTGAACGGTTTGCCCTTGAAGAGGCAGGATTTAGTCTGGATATGGCCACCAGCGGAGCGGAAGCCCTGGATTACCTCAGCCAAAATGATTATGGTGTTATATTGCTGGATCTGGTGCTGCCTAAGGGGACTGGTTTTGATGTGATGCACGACCTAAGGCTGCATGGCAGTAAAATTCCTGTTTTGGTTTTTAGTAATATGGACGATGAAATCAGTAGAGAAGAAGTTTTGAGATTAGGTGCGAAGGATTATTACAACAAAAATAAAATTGGTTTGGATGAGCTTGTTAATAAAGTCAGAAAATTCGCTGTTTAATTATTTTTTGAATGTAATTTCGTATCAAATTTAATTCACTGAATCTAATGGTAAAACAAAAACAAAACGTAAAGAAGAAAGCTGTTTTACCTAAAACCTGTTTCAGCTTCGACGACCTTCCTATTAATTATCAGTCGCTTGACTCCAAGGGGTGTTTTCTTGAGGTCAATAAGCAATGGCTGAAGACGCTTGGGTATTCCAAAAAAGACGTATTGGGTTTATGCTTTAGTGATCTGTTAGCGCCTGGAGAAAAAAAATTATTTAAAAAAAGATTCGATAAATTTAAAAAAGATGGTCAGGTCCACAATGTGGTTTTTGAAATGATCCACAAAGGGGGAGAATCAATTTTTGTTGAATTTAATGGAAAGATCGAATCAGATTCCAAGGGGAGGTTTATCAGGACTCACTGTGTATTTAATAATATTACCGAGAGGAAACAGGCTGAAGAAGAACTTGGATTTTACAAGGCTGGATTTGAGGGGTCTCCCAATCCTATGCTTTTGGTTGCTTATAATAACGGAATGCCCAGCATTCAGCATGTGAATAAAAATTTTTATGATTTTTATGGTTACAAAGAGAAAGAGGTAATAGGCAAGAGCCCCAGGATTCTTCGGTCAGGGAAACAGAATAAAACTTATTACAAAAAAATGTGGCGTTCTATTCTTGGGCCTAAAATCGGTTTTTGGAAAAATGATATTATAAACAGAAAAAAAGATGGGAGTTTGGCACATATCATGTTAAATATTTCTTCAATTTTTGACGAACAAAATAAACCTTTGTATTT